>CAXTRZ010000205.1:0-5067 GCA_964246715.1 uncultured Acidobacteriaceae bacterium
GTCAAACGCCATGGTGCTTACGACTGCAGGACAGATTCTGGGCACGGAAGGGCAGCACGCCGGCGCACTGAATTACCTTTGCGTGACACAGAATGTAGTGAGCCCGGTGATCGACGCGCAGGACGTTGGTCCAAACACGGCAAACAACTTCACGGTCGCTCCTACTACTGCTCTCTCGCCGGCCCGTACTCCGCAGCAGGTGCTTGGTGTCGCGTATGGCGTCTCGACCGCAGTGACGACGACGCCGGCGACTGGAAAGACGGCGGGCGGCTTCTTCCCGAACGGCTTCAACGGCAACGTCAAGTCAACCTAAGAGCGTTCGCATCTGTCCCGTGCTCATCGAATCCTTTGCCTGGAGGCAAAACAGTTTATGAATGTTATGGAAAATACCCTGTCTGAAGTTGTCCTCGAAGACACAGCGTCGCACCTGCAGAGTCAGCGTTCCTCTACGTTGCTGAAGCGGCGCGCCTTTCTTTCTACCCTTGGAGCCGTCAGCGCAGCGACCGGAGTTGCAGCTCTTACAGGCTGCGGGGATAACGGCGGAGTCGTACTTCCTTCGTCCAATCCGTCCGTTCTGGACGTGCTCAACTTTGCGCTCAATCTTGAGTACCTGGAGGCCAGCTTCTACCTTTATGTGACCACGGGCAGCGGTCTTGCCACAGCCGATATGGGTACAGGCGCGGGCACCGTCAGCGGCGGCGCGAAGGTTGCTTTTGTCAATCCGTTGGTCGCTAACGTGGCCAATCAGCTTGCCACCGACGAGCGGGAGCATGTTGAGTTCTTGCGCAGCACCATTGCAGCAGTGGGCGGAACCCCTGTCTCGATGCCAAATCTCAACCTGGCTGCGATGGGTGCGGTTACGTCAGATGCGACCTTCCTGGCAGCCGCGCGCCAGTTGGAAGCGGTGGGCGTCAGCGCGTACATTGGCGGCGCACAGTTCCTCACTTCCAGCACCGTTGCTCTGACATATGCGGCGCAGATTCTGGATACGGAGGCGCAGCACGCGGGCTATATCCGCGAGCTTTGCATCACGCTCGGTGTCACCTCTCCCGCGGTTGACTCACAGGACCAGCCGCCAACAGCCACGCAGATCTTCAACACCAGCAACACGACGGGGCTCAACCCGGTACGTACGACGTCGCAGGTGCTGCAGATTGTGTACGGAACGCCAGGAGTCATCGGGTCCAGCAAGGGCGGGTTCTTTCCGAACGGCCTGAACGGCAATATCGTCACCAGCTAAGACCGACAAGGGCCAGCACCGTCACCGGGCTCTCATACCGGGACGGTGCGATCTTGCACCGAAAAGCCATCTGTTTCAGGAGACCAATTCATGTCCAAAGCAACTTCTCTTCTTTCAATTCGCACGCTTCTCCCACTCACCCTGACTCTGGCGGCGGTCAGCGCGCACGGTCAGTTCGACCGGCTGAAAGGGGCGACAATTTCAGTTGGCGCAATGAGCCCGTTCGACCGCTCGCTAACGTCCAACCCTACGAGCGGAAACTACATAATTAGTACGCCATCCGGCGGCTTCATTGGCACCACGGTCTCTGGTCAGCAGCAGTTTACGACTGACTCCGTGGGCGTGCTGACGCAAATTCAGTTTCATCCGCGTCCTTGGGCTGGCATTGAGATGAACTACAGCTACAGCCACTACTCGGAGAAGTACAGCTTCAACTACACGGCCGCGACCACCAGTCAGACGGCTGTTGCACCGACGGTGGCGCATGAGGCGACCTCCGCGTACGAGTTCCATCCACGGCACATTCCGTTTCAGCCGTTTGTGAACGCGGGCGGCGGAGCGATCGACTTCCTTCCGCTCTCCGGCCATAACCAGTGGCGTGGAGCAGGCTTGCTTGAGGCCGGCTTCGATCTTCCTACCCACAACCCCCACTTTGGCTTCCGGATTGAGGGGCGTTCGCTGTACTACCGGGCGCCGAACTTCAACAATCCGGCCATCAGCACGCGGACTTGGCGGGCGACGATTGAGCCCGCGGTGAGCAGCTACTATCGGTTCTAATGATGAATATTCAAGTTATTTGGGCGGTAGCTTTCTTGAGCTATCGCCCTTTTGTTTTGCGTGCAGGAGCTTGCGAGAGGACTGCTGAATCTGATACGTGGATTCTTTGTCCTACAAAGATGAGAGCATCCTCCGATGACCGAAAGATGCTTATGGAATCCTTTGACTGGGTCTAGCGCAAGAACGCGCCAGACGTCGCCAGGATAACCAACTTTTCTTAGAAAAGAATGGTTCAGGTTGAATCAAATATTGGAGACGCTTCTAGTCGGCTGCAAGCGGAGCTTGCAAGACGGCGGAGCTGCGCAGAGGAGTTACGGTCGTCGTCACAGACCGGTTTGCGGCGATGCGGCGGAAGGTACTCAGTGCCTGAGCTACAACCTGATCCATATTCAGGTAGCGGTAATTGGCGAGACGTCCGCAGAAGTGTAGCTGGCTGCGCGACTCCGCCAGCTTGCGGTACTTGTCATATAAAACGGCGTTCTCAGGGCGCGGGATGGGATAGTAGGGATCACCTTCGGAGCGCGGGTACTCATACACAATGCTTGTGGAGCGATGGCGCTGCCCGGTGAGGTATTTGAACTCGGTAACGCGGGTGTAGTCGTGCTCGTTGGGATAGTTGATGACGGGAGCAGGCTGAAAGAACTCCACCGGATGGGTCTCGTGACGAAACTCCAGCGAGCGGTACGGGAGAACGCCGAAGCGGAAGCGGAAGTATTCGTCGATGGCTCCCGTGTAGATGATCTCCGCCTTTGGGTATGTGCGCTCCAGATCACTGAAGTCGACGCCGGTGCGGATGGTGATGTTGGGATGATCAAGCATGCGCTCAAACATGCGCGTGTAGCCGTGGAGCGGCATTGCCTGGAAGCTGTCGCTGAAGTACCGGTCATCGCGGTCGAAGTGTACCGGAATGCGGCCGGCGACGGAGGCATCCAGTTGGGAGGGATCGTAGCCCCACTGTTTGCGGGTGTAGTTGCGGAAGAACTTCTCATAGAGCTCGCGCCCGACGCGGCTGAGGACGATGTCTTCCGAGGTACGGATGGCGTCCGCGGTGATGGTGCGCGCCGCGAGGAACTCGCGCATCCCGTCTGCATCAAGCGAAAGCGAGTAGAGGCGGTTGATCGTATCAAGGTTGATGGGAACTGGAAGCAGTTGCGAGTCAATGGAGGCGAGGACACGATGCTCGTAGGGCCGCCACTCCGTAAAGTGCGAGAGATAAGCAACGACATCCATGGAGTTGGTGTGGAAGATGTGCGGTCCGTATTTATGGACGAGCAGACCCTCCGGATTGTAGAAGTCGTATGCGTTTCCCGCGATGTGGTCGCGCTTGTCGATGATGAGAACGCGCTTGTGGAGCTGGCTAGCGAGCCTCTCCGCGAGGACGCTGCCGGCAAACCCCGCACCTACGACGAGGTAATCGAACGACTCGCTCCGGCGCTTTTGTGGCGTGGCTGGCGGCGGTGCGAGATGACGCTCGAACCGAAGAGGCGCAATGGAAGATACAGTAACGTGAGCCGCTCGCAGGCGGTTCCGGGTCTCGCTATGACGCGCCGCAGCGAGGTCCATCTCAGCGTGCATGGAGCTCCACGTCGAGGCCCACGAGGACTGAGCGAGGCGGGCCGCGACCGCCTGATGCCAACCTTGCCTCGGCGGAAGAAGGGCGCGATCGAGAGCCTCCGCAAAGAGTGGGGGGGTGGCTGCGATGGCCACAAGTCCGGCATCCCCATAGTCGCGCACGACGTCGCGAATGGGGGTTGAGATGACGGGCCGACCGGCTGCGAGGTACTCCGGTGTCTTCGTCGGAGAGATGTATTGGGTGGCTGGGTTGAGAGCGAACGGCAGCAGGGCTACATCCCAGTGAGCGAGATATGCGGGCAGTTCGTCATAGGATTTACCGCCCAAGTAATGGATGTTGTCTGCGTGCGGCAAGCTAGCCGGATCGATCTTGACCACCGGGCCGAGGATGATGAACTGCATGATAGGACGAAGGGCAGCGACGGAGCCGAGCAAAGCGATGTCGAAGCGCTCATCCACGACGCCGAAGAAGCCTGCGCGCGGGTGAGCAATGCCGGCCTGATCGGCTGGATCGGCAAGGTTGCCGGAGAGGGCTTGAGCAAAGTGCGGCACGTCAATGGAGCTGGGGAATGCATGGACGTTGGCGTGCTGCGTGCGCTTTGCCTCATAGAGGCTGATCCCGCCGGTGAAGACGACGTCGGCGCGCTCGAGCAACTGCGCTTCCCGCTGGGTGAGCTGGGGCGGGGGATTGAGAAAGTTCTTCAACTCGTCCATGCAGTCATAGACGGTGACCTCCGGCGCGAGATGATTTGAGAAGCCAAGCGCCATAGGCGTGTAGTACCACTGCGCATAACGCTCGACGGCAAACCGCTGCATCATCTCTGCAAGAAGAGATCGCTGACCGTCTTCAAAATCAATGCCCCAGGTGATGTGCGGGCGGATGATCCAGAGGCTTGGCGATTCCTGGATCACCTCAAGATGGCGGCCGAGCATGCCGTCAGGCTGCAGCGGCAACTCATTTGGCTGATGCCAGATGGGCTCCTCCCAGTAAAAGACGCGGCGATCGCGAGCGGCGAGCGTAAGCAGGTGTTGGGGACGTTGGGTAACAAAGTGCCAGCGCAGATGGCTGAAGCAGATCAGGTCAGGCGGGTGAGAAAGAGTTGAGTCTGCCGATGATCCTTGATCGGCTGGGCCACGCATTGGAATCTGCAAAATGAGACCTCTGTCCTGCTGGGGGCGTTCCGTGCGCGTCACCGGGTCTTCTTCGGCTGCAGCATCTGCACATCAGACGAGAGTCCCGACCTTGGAGTTGGTTTTGCGGCGGGGATTGTAGAAGGAACATAAGACATTTCACCAGGTTGAGGCATAAGCGCAGGCGCATTGTCATGAAATGAAGCAAAATAAGCATCATACGGCGTTCAGGAGAGATGCAGACGGTGAAGATTACGGTGTTATCGCCGCATCGAGACGATGCGGCCTTCTCGCTCGGACTGGCGATCGATAGGTGGACCTCTGCTGGTCATACCGTGGAGGTGATG
>CAXTRZ010000206.1:0-5066 GCA_964246715.1 uncultured Acidobacteriaceae bacterium
GCGAAGAGCGCGGCGACGATCTCATCGACGGAGTCTCGCTTGACGATACCGCCGCAGTGCAGGCAAGTAACGGTGCCGCAGCGCGCGTAGAGCAGGCGCAGGTAGTCGTAGATTTCGGTCGCGGTGGCGACTGTGGAGCGCGGATTGCGTGTCTGGTTCTTCTGCTTGATGGCGATGGCCGGCGCGAGGCCGTCCATGTGGTCGACGTCGGGCTTCTCAATGCGTTCGAGGAACTGACGCGCATAAGCGGAGAGCGATTCAACGTAGCGGCGCTGGCCTTCGGCGTAGACCGTATCAAAGGCGAGCGAGCTTTTGCCTGAGCCGCTGACGCCGCTGACGACGGTGAGCGCGTTGTGCGGAATGTCCACATTGATGCCCTTGAGGTTGTGGGTGCGGGCGCCGCGAATGGTGATCTGGTTCAGCGCGGAGGTGTCCGCAGATATCACCGCGCCGGGTGCAGTCCCGGACACAGCTTCGGGGTCAAGCATTAAGTCATTCATGGCCAAACTCTATTGTCGGACAGATCGGGCGGGATTGCGAGTCTTAGGGGGTGATCAGAGAAAGAGACGTCGCCAGTCGCGTGCGCCATGAACGACGCGCTCGATGCGGATCTCTGTTCTTGATGGCGTGTAGAAGAGCAACCAGCTGTTGAACGCGACCGAGACTGGAAAACGACGAACGCTCCGATGAATGGCAGAACGGAAGCCGCAGGACATTCCCCATGTACGGAATTGAACAGAGCAGATGAACGGTATGGTCGACTGACCTGCGCATTTGCAGCGCGGTATTCATTCCAGTTGATCGAATTAAGTATGTGGCGAGTTCTTCAAGGTCTGCTTCCGACGCTGGCGAGAAGGCAGGCTCAGGCCTGCGATGCTCAAGATCTTCCAATGGCAAGGTCACTGCCCGCCTGAAGCTCGTTGCTGCGCTCTCTTGAGCAGCCGATCCCAGAACTCATCATTCATGGGAACTCCGAGGCCGGAGTTGATGCCTTTCTCGAGAAGCCGCTCCAGCTCCGCGCGGGTTTCGTCTACCTTGTCCTCGGCGAGCAGGGCATCGACGGTCCAGCCGGGAAGCCGGTGATTCGGCGGCAGCACGTAAGACTCTTCGTCGTCGATCTCAGGTACATTGGGCTGGGGAGCTGTGGCCATTTCTCTTCACCTTTGCTTCAAGGATGCGCCGGTTGGGTCGGCGCTTGCAAGCTAATCTTCTGCCGGCTGCGCACGGAAGATCTCCAGCAGCAGCAGGCACGCGCCCACCACAATGCAGGAGTCCGCGACGTTGAAGTCCGGCCAGTGATAGTGGATGATCTTGACCTCAAGAAAGTCGATCACGTAAGAGAACTTTACGCGGTCATACAGGTTGCCGAGCGCGCCGCCGAGGATCAACCCCAATGCTATGCCGGTGGCCGAAAACGCACGGCCCACACGCCAGATCATCCCCAGCACCACGATGACCGCGACGATGGAGAAGCCGATGAGGCAGTTGCGCACCAGGGTGGGCGAGAGCGACTCCGCAAAGAGCGAGAACGCCGCGCCGGTGTTGTACACATGCGACAGGCGGAAGACGCCGGGGATGACGTTTTTATAGTGTCCGCTGGGGATGTTTGCGTTGATCCACTGCTTGGTGAGCCGGTCCAGCAGGATGACCACGGCGGCGATGAGGATCAGATACGGCCGCGCGTCGCGCGTGCGTTGTAGGGTGACCGTGTCGGACATCAGCGGCTCGGCTCCAAAGGTGTAGCGGGAAAGTCCGGCGGGGGCGGGGGTTGCGTGCCATAGGACGGAAAGCCGATCGCCTCCAGCGCGTCTGCACAACGTAGACAGACGGTGGGATAGCGTACGTCGTCGCCGACTTCCCCCACGTAGCGCCAGCAGCGCTCACATTTCGTGTACTCAGAGCGGCGCACATCTAGGCCTGGAACGTACTCTCCACTCTTCTCAGGTGTGATGGTAAGCTCCACTTGAGAGACATTGAATAGTTCTGGAAGAGCGTGCAAATACCTTCGCCAAAACAGCGCATCCTCTTCGTTCCTGAGAAAGATAATGACGGATGCTTCAAGCGATTTCCCTATCGTCTTTTGAGCGCGCAATCCTTCGAGCTGAACAAGCACTCTGTCGCGAAGAGCGAGCAATCCAACCCAGTCCGCTTCAATCGTTGCCTCGTTCCCGGGCACAATCTCTGCCATGTCCGGGAATAGCGCCACATGCACGCTGCTTTCACGCCCTTCCACCTTGGGCAGATAACCCCACACCTCGTCCGCGGTGAAGCTCAGGATGGGCGCGATGAGCCGCGTCAACGCCTCCGCGATGCGCCACAGCGCCGTCTGGCCTGAGCGCCGCGCGGGATGGTTCGGCGCAAAGGTGTACAGGCGATCCTTCAGCACATCCAGGTAGAGCGCGGACAGATCCGTGTTCACAAACTCGTTCAGCGCATGGTACGCACGGTGGAACTCGAACTCGTCATACGCAGCGCGAATCTTCGCATCAAGCTCCGCGGTCCGCGCCAGGATGTACTGGTCCAGCGGCTCCATTGCGGCGAACGCGATGGCATCCGTCGCCGGCGTGAAGTCATGCAGATTGCCCAACAGAAAGCGCAGCGTGTTGCGCAGCTTGCGATAGTTGTCGCTGACGCGCTGCATCAGGTTGTCGCTCGCGGCCACGTCCTCGCGGAAGTCCACGGACGCAACCCACAGACGGATGATCTCCGCGCCCAGCCGCTTTGCCACTTCAACCGGATCGACGCCGTTGCCGAGCGATTTGGAGAAGGCGCGGCCCTGCTCGTCGAGCGTCCAGCCGGAGGTGGCGACGATACGATATGGCGCTACGCCACGCAGCGCGACGCTGGTCAGCAGGGACGAGTGAAACCAGCCGCGATGCTGGTCGCCGCCCTCGGTGTAGAGGTCGGCAGGGAAGTGGAGGTCGGGTTCTGCGTCCAGCACCGCGTGCCAGCTTGAGCCGGACTCAAACCACACGTCAAGGATATCCATCTCTTTGCGAAACTCGTTCACGTCGCCGTTGCCGCAGCCGCACAGGACAGTCTTCGGCAGCAGCTCCGCGGGCGTGTACTTATACCAGGCATCGGCGGACTCGCGCTGAAACAGGGCCACGACGCTTTTGTTTATGGAAGAGACGTTCAGCGGCTCATGGCACTTATTGCATAAGAAGACGGCGATGGGCACGCCCCAGATGCGCTGGCGCGAGATGCACCAGTCCGGCCGCGTGGCGATCATGTTGGAGATGCGCTCCTCGCCCCATGCCGGGTCCCATCGCACCCGCTTGATCTCGTCCAGCGCACGCTGGCGGAAGGTGGTGGTGCCTTCCATGGCGAGCGGCGTGTTCACGCCCGAAACTTGAGCCGGGTCCGCGTTGTTCGCGCTGGCCGCGACATCCTGCGGAGCCGGATCGAGCCGCGTCTCCAGCGTGACCGCCATCGGCAACTCCGCGCCGTCAGCTGAGAGCAGCTCTTCGACTTCAGCCGCCGCCGCGACCTCTGCTTCCACCGTCGGCATGGGCGTCTCCATGGAGATGAACCACTGCTCGGTCGCCCGCACGATCACCGGGTTATGGCAGCGCCAGCAGTGCGGATAGCTGTGCTCGAAAAAGGACGCAGAGAGCAGCGCGCCGCGCTCGCGCAGCAGCTCGGTGATGGCCTTGTTGGACTCGAAGACAGTCTGTGATTCAAAGTCCCAATGCCCATCAGGAAGGTTCCGCTGACGCCCCGCGTTATCGACGTACTGGATCTCCGGCAGGTCATACCGCTTCCCGGTGTAGAAGTCGTCGACGCCGTGCGCGGGCGCGGTGTGGACTGCGCCGGTGCCCTGGTCGGCGGTGACGTAGGCGGCGGTGACGCCGAGGACGGCACGCTCGAAGAACGGATGCTGAAACGTCGCCCCGTCCAGCCGGCCACCGGTAAAGCGAGCGATCACCTTCGCATCCTTGAACCCGCACGCCGCAGCCACAGACTCAAGCAGCGCCTCAGCAACTACATACACGGTTCCATCCGAAGTCTCCGCCGCGACGTACTCCATCTCCGGGTTGAAGGCCACCGCCTGCGACGCAGGAATCGTCCACGGCGTCGTCGTCCAGATGATCGTATAAACGTGCCTGCCCGCCAACTCCGGCGCCAGCCCCGACACATCGCTCATCAGCCTATACCGCACATACACGCTCGGCGAGGTGTGCTGCTCGTACTCCACCTCCGCCTCGGCCAGCGCGGTCTGGTCGTGGATGCACCAGAAGACCGGCTTCAAGCCCTTGTACACAAACCCTTGCTCAAAGAAGTCGTAGAAGGTCTCCAGGATCGCCGCCTCGTAGCCAAACGACATCGTCAGGTACGGGTCATCCCAGCGCCCAAAGACGCCCAGCCGCTGAAACTGGTTCTTCTGCAGCGCGACGTGCTTCTCCGCGTACTCGCGGCAGGCGCGACGCACGCTGTTGGCCGGCATCTCCAGCTTCTTGCGGCCAAGCTGCTCATCCACCTTGATCTCAATGGGCAGCCCGTGGCAGTCCCAGCCCGGCACATACGGCGCGTCGAAGCCCGCCATCGTCTTCGTCTTCACCACAAAGTCCTTGATGCACTTGTTCAGCGCATGCCCCAGGTGGATCGCGCCGTTCGCATACGGCGGCCCGTCATGCAGGATGAACTTGGGCGACCCCGCCCGCGCCATGCGAATCTGCTCATACAGCCCGGCCTTCTGCCACGCCTCCAGCCGAGCCGGCTCGTTCTGCGGCAGGTTCGCCTTCATGGCAAACGCCGTCTCCGGAAGGTTCAACGTACTTTTGAGCGGCTTCTGCTGTGCTGCTTCGGACATCCCAGTATTGTAACCGCGCCGCCACGGCTGACCTTCCCCTGCAGGAACCCGCAACAGCCCCCACATCCACCCTGCTTTCGCTTCCCATCGCGTCAAACTGCGCCGGACGAACCCCGTTCAACACTCCATGAGACCCCTTGCCTCTGATTTGCGTCCAATGAAGGAAAGTTGCCTCGCCACAGGGCGCCGGAGAACGCAGTGTCGCTGCAAAGTTAGTAGAATGTTAATAGAGCCAGATGTCGCATCGCCTCAC
>CAXTRZ010000207.1:0-5062 GCA_964246715.1 uncultured Acidobacteriaceae bacterium
ATCGTTCACAAACCACCCCATCCGCGCCGTCCCCTCCATCCACTCCAAAAACTCCACCACCTCATGGTTCTCCATGTGGTGCGTCAGCAGCGAGCTCACCACCAGGTCCACGCCAATCTCCGGCTGGAACGCAAACGCATCCCCTGCCAGAAACGTTGCCATCCCCGGCCGCGTCACCTCCCGCGCCGCCCGGATCGCATCCGGATTATTGTCGATCCCGGTCAGCACCACCGGCAGATTGCAATCCTCCGCCCACCGGTGAACCCGCCGCAGCATATCTCCGTACCCGCACCCCACATCCACAATGTGCAGCGGCTTCTCCTGATACGGCATCTTCGCGTACAGCGCGTTCAGCCAGTCCAGTGTCGGACGATACGCCCCCGTCAGCACGTTCACCTTCGCAATATCGCGCAAACATGCCCGCAGCTCGTCATAACTGCACGGCTGATCCATCCACTCCGGGTTGTCCGTTAAACTCGCGCGCTCGTTGAAGTTGAAGGCGATGTCCAGGCTCTTCCTGAGGATTCCTGTCCAAAGGCTACGGCATCCGACCCCACCCGGCAAGAGAGTCGAACTTCCTACGCGCGTCCGTCTCACTCTGATGCAAGCGATGGATCGCCCTTGCTTTCAGATACCTAAGGCTTCAGCCTTGGGGTGTATCTCAGCCCTGCCCCAAGTGGCCTTTAGCCCCTGAGTACACCTTCGCTCACCCTGTCCATCCTTACAACATGACCCCCGCATGGATCGAAGCCGCCCGCTCCGACTTCCCTGTCACCTCCGCCGCCCGCGCCTCCGCATACGCCGCCGTCCCCAGCAGCGCGCATGTATCGTCCAGAATCACCCTTACCGGTACCGACTGCAGAATCGCATCCATCCGTCCCTTATCCAGGAATGCCTTCAGAAACTCGCCCTTCTGCAGCGTCTTCAGCGTCTTCGGCGCAATCCCGCCGCCCAGGTAGATCCCACCCATCGCCAGCACCGTCAGCGCCACATTCCCCGCCATCGCCCCATAAGCGGACGCAAACATCGACATCGTCTCCGCGCACAGCTCGCTCGACCCATCCTCCGCGCAGTGCCCAATCACCGAGTTAGGATCTTCCTTCTCCATCCGCTCCTTCAGCCACGCCGGCTCCTCCATCTTCTGGTCGTCCCGCAGGAACGCATACACATTCTTGATCCCAATCCCCGCCACGACCCGCTCAAACGAAGCCCGTCCGCCCAGCGTTCGCTGCAGATACTTCAGCAGTGCAATCTCCTTGTCGTTCCGCGGCGCAAAGTCCACGTGCCCGCCCTCGGAAGGAATCGGCAGGTGCGTCTGCTTCATCGAGTCGTAGATCAGCAGCGCCACGCCTAGCCCCGTTCCCGCCGACACCAGCCCGCGATGCCCCACCGACGCCGGATCGCCCGCGTGCAGCGTAAAGATCGCATCCTCTGAAAGCTCATCGATCCCGTACCCGTTCGCCTCCAGGTCGTTGATCAAAAAGATATGCTCAATCTTCAGCGACTCCCGCAGCTCCCGCACATCCAGCGACCACGGCAGGTTCGTCAGCTTGATCCGCCCATCCCGCACCGGCCCAGGACACCCAAAGCACGCTGCCTCAATGCTCTCCGCCTTCGTCTCGCCCTCGCTCAAAAACCGCAGCACCACCTCGTCCAGCGATCCGAACTCATGCGCCGGAAACTTGTGCTGCCGCAGTTGCTTCAGCTTGCCGGACGCAAACTCGTACAGCGCCAGGTGAACCTTCGTCCCTCCAACATCCCCTGCCAAAATCATGCAAGCTCCAGTGTTCCCGTCTTCATCGTTCCCGTCTCATCCGCCGTTGCATCCAGCCCCAGGTTCACGGACGACGCCTCATCCAGCAGCAGCGTCAGCCTCCCGCTCGCCGGCCGGATCAGTTGCGCCGGATACGTCTCCGGCAGATACGGACCCTCAAACACCGTCTTCAGCACGTCCGCCTTGCCCGCGCCCTCAATCAGAAACGCCACCGTCCGCCCCTGGCAGATCACCGGCCACGTCAGCGTCACACGATACGCATCCTTCTGCGGCACGTGGTTCGCCACGCAGATCCGCGCCATCTCGTTCAGCGCCTCCGTATGCGGAAACAGGCTCGCCGTATGCCCATCCGGACCCATCCCCAGCAGTACCAGGTCGAACGTCGGCGTCTCCGCGCCCTCCAGCTTGAACGTGTTCCGTATCTCCGCCTCGTACTTCGACGCCCCAACCTCCGGGTCCAACTCGCCTTCCATCCGGTGGATGCGCTCCGCCGGCAGCGGGACCCCGTCCAGCATCGCCTTCTTCGTCATCCCGTAGT
This sequence comes from uncultured Acidobacteriaceae bacterium, assembly GCA_964246715.1. Lineage (GTDB taxonomy): Bacteria > Acidobacteriota > Terriglobia > Terriglobales > Acidobacteriaceae > Edaphobacter. The sequence continues at coordinate 2,313 of CAXTRZ010000207.1, forward strand.
TTGACTCCGGATGCTCCGGCCCCACGCACCGCTCATCCACCCAGAACAGCTCGATCTTGTCCCACGGAATCGTCTTCAAAAACGGCTCATCCTCGCTCGCCAGCATCTGCAGCATCGTCTTCGGCGTGCTCCCGCCGGAGATCGCCAGCTTCGCCATCCCGCGCGCCGCAACCGCCTCCACCGCGGCGCTCGCAAACAACCTCGCCGCCGCTCGCGCCACATCCGTGGGCGTCGGGTAAATATTGACCGTTACTTCCGTATGACGTGGCATAAACCTCAAAACCTTTCGCTCAAATTCAATCTCTCGTCTCAATTGACAGAGCGCCCGCGCCGTGCCGCGTCCTTCGCGCAGCCAGGCCAGGCGCCCATCCCTCGCTTGCGCGTTCTACAGCTTACGCCACTTCCGGCCATCCTTCCTCATCATCTCGTCGGAGGCCTCCGGTCCCCACGTCCCCGCGGGATAGTTCGGAAAGTCCATCTTTGGACCGCTCTTCCATCCCTCCAGCACCGGCGTCATCAGCGCCCATGTCGCCTCCACGCCGTCGCGATGCGCAAACAGCGTCGCATCGCCCAGCATCGCATCCAGCAGCAGCCGCTCATATCCGTTCGCCGAAGACGCCCCAAACGACTCCGCATAGCTGAAGATCATGTTCACCGGGCTGATCTGCATGTTCGGCCCCGGCAGCTTCGCCCCAAACCGCAACGTGATCCCCTCATCCGGCTGAATCCGCATCGAGATCACATTGCTCTTGATCCCCTCCGAGCCCTGCCCAGAGGCGTTGAAGATGCTTAGCGGCGGCTTCTTGAACATGACCGTAATCTCAGTCACGCGCTTCGCCATCCGCTTGCCCGCCCGGATGTAGAACGGCACCCCCGCCCACCGCCAGTTCTCAATCTCCACCTTCAGCGCCGCATACGTCTCCGTCTGCGACTCCGGATTCACCCGGTCTTCCTGCCGGTACCCGCAGACCTCCTTGCCGTCCACCGTGTTCGGTCCATACTGCCCCCGTACCGTATGCTCCGGCAGAATCGGCCGGATCGACTTCCACACCTTTACCTTCTCCGCCCGCACTGCCTCCGCCTGGAAGCTCACCGGCGGCTCCATCGTCACAAAGCTCAGCAGCTCCATCACATGGTTCTGGATCACGTCGCGCAGCAGCCCGGCCGTCTCATAAAACGGCCCGCGCCCCTCAATGCCGATCGACTCCGCCGCCGTAATCTCTACATGGTCAATGTAGTTGCGGTTCCACACATTCTCAAAGATCCCGTTCGCAAACCGGAACACCAGAATGTTCTGCACCGTCTCCTTGCCCAGGTAGTGGTCGATGCGAAAGATCTGATCCTCGGCAAACACTTGGTTCACATCGTCGTTCAGCGCCCGCGCGCTCTCCAGATCGTGCCCAAACGGCTTCTCGATGATCGTTCGCACCCACGTCCCCGGTTTCGACGCATCCGGCTTGCTCATCCCATGCTTGCCCAGCGAGTTGATGATGTCGGCAAAGTACTCCGGCGCCGTCGCCAGATAAAACAGCCGGTTGCCCTTCGTGCCAAACTTCTCGTCCAGCGCCTCCAGCGCCGACTTCAACCCCACAAACCCGGCGTCATCGTCAAAGTTCATCGAGTGATACGAGACCTTGCCCACAAACGGAGCCAGCTTCGCCTCATCGCCCTTCACGCCGCCGCCCGCGATGATGCCCTCGTTCATATCCGCCGCGAAGCTGTCTTCCAGCTTCCGACGCGCCACGCCCACCACGGCAATCTCGCTCGGCAGTAGATTCGCCTGCTCCAGGTGATACAGCGCCGGCAGCAGCTTGCGCTTGGTAAGATCTCCAGACGCGCCGAAGATGATCACGACGCATGGATCGGGCTTCCGCTCGGGAGCCTGCGGCGCAACCGGTGCGGCAGGTGTTGCTTTTACTTCAGGAGTCGCCATATCTATCCTCTGTCCTTCAATTTTGTTCTAACGCTGCTCTTCGGAATTCCGCTCTGAAACCCATTCCCTCAAAAGCCCATTCGTTCCGTATCAGACCGGCCAATTCTAGCGCACCGCCCCCCCGCCTCACGAATGAAAAGATGACCCAATCTGATTTCTGTATTCGCTGCCGCCGTCGTCTTCTTACTCCCAACCCCGACACTATTCCATGTCTTCATCCGGTAGACGCTTTCTCCATTTCGTGCCTTCGCCGCCACCCGTCGGCCACAATCCCATACTCCCGCAACTCCTCGCAAAGCTGCTTCAAACTCCTGAATCAGATCACATTGAAACCCTGGGAGCACAAGCTGCTCAGGGCGTTCGCATCCACCCTCCATACACCGGCAGCACGGACCACGGAGTAACTTTCCAAAAGGTTACAAAAGTAGATACAAACTAACTGTATTCGTTTGAATACTTTGCGCAAAAGACCTAGGAGGAGGGGGTCAGGCCGTCATCTCCGCCACCCCGCTCTCGCCCGCCACCAGAGTCCGCTTCGCCATGCCCAGAAACAATCCGTGCTCCACCACGCCCACAATCTTCCGGATCTCCGCCGCCGTCTTCTCTGGATCGCGGATCTCCCCGCACGCGCAGTCCAGAATGTAGTTCTGCTCATCCGTCAGGTACGGCCCGCTTCCGCTCTTCGCCGGGCGCTGCTGCGGACACAATCCCAGCGCCTCCAGCTTCGGCTGCACCAGCGGCAACGCTATCTTCACCACCTCAACCGGCAGCGGAAACTTGCCCAGGTGCTCCACCACCTTCGTCGAATCCACCACGC
>CAXTRZ010000208.1:0-491 GCA_964246715.1 uncultured Acidobacteriaceae bacterium
AGCGTGACGTTGATGTTCATGCCCTCGCCGATGAGGGTGCGGATGGCGGGGCCGAGACGGCGGCCGGAGTCTGAGGCGGTGAGAAGGGCGCGCCAGGCGGCGACGCGCTCTGTAATGCCGAGGATGGAGAGGATCTCGAGGGCTCCGAGGGCGGTGCCGTCGATGCGGGCTTTATCGAGGAGGGTGGCGGGGTCGAAGAGGCCGTGGAAGTCGAAGGAGCTCCCGGCGGAGAGGAAGGCACGGTACTCGGCGGTGCGGGACTGCTGCGTGCGGATCCAAGAGAGGTCTGCGGAGGGCTCGAGGGCGAGGGTGAAGGCGCGGCCGAGCGGGCTGATGGCCTTGGAGGCGATGTGGTCGCGAAGACGCGGCCATTCAAGCGCGAGGGAGCTGGATTCTACGAGCAGAGCCGGGATTTCAGGGACGAGCGAGGTCACTTGAGTATGGTATGCCCTGCGCCTGAGGGAACTGGGAACGCGAGGACTGCGTAGATG
>CAXTRZ010000208.1:501-5050 GCA_964246715.1 uncultured Acidobacteriaceae bacterium
ATCCCCTTCCCGCAGCCCGTCGGCGCGGTCCGGCGCGGGCGGGTTCTTCGTGCGCACCGGGGCGCCGGCGTTCTACTTCGGCGGGCTTTCCGAGGATGCGCGGGAGGCGGCGAGATGGTCTGTGCGGCGTGTGGATGTGTGCAGAGCGAGGGCGTTCATTTTTGCAAGCAGTGCGGGCAGCGGATGGATGGGGTGGCTGCTGATCCAGCTTCCGGTCCAGCTTATGGGCCGACTTCCAGTTCAGCCTCCGGGGCGAGCTTTGGGCAGCAGCCCTGGATGCCGCTGACGTCCTACCCCGGCTACCCCGCGGGATATGTGCCGCTGATGGAGACGCGGCGGGAACGGGTGCGGCAGAACCTGCAGCCGATGGGAATTGTGTGGTGTCTGTGGGGGGTGTACCGGCTGCTGCTGAGCGCGGTGGCGGGGTTTGCGCTGCATACGTGGAGCAGACACCGGTGGTTCTTCGGGGATGGCGGCGAGTACTACCCGCACTTCTTCAGTGCATTTGTGCCAGTGATCGCGTTTACAACGCTGGTCATGGCTTCTCTGGCGCTGTTGACGGGATATGGATTGCTAACGATGAAGCCGTGGGCGAGGACGCTGGCCATCGTAATGGCGATCCTCTCGCTGATCAAGATTCCGCTGGGGACGGCGCTGGGGATCTATACGCTTTGGGTGCTGGGGCCCCGGATCTCAGGCATGGAGTACGACGCGATGGTGCGGCGAGGAGACCTCCCCCTGGGGGTTTAATGTGCAAAATACATAAGAGAAGACTTAGTTTCTGACTACTATTTGGTTAACCCTGTCTAAGGCACTCTTCTAACGGCTGAGCCATACGGTTGAAGTCCGTGGTCTCAAAGACCCCTCTACCGGGTGTGGAGTGTGGGTTACAGAAGAAGGATCGAGTGCAGGGCAGGCGTTGCGGGAGGGTGAGTGGCAGACACGAAGACGATGATTGAGCAGGCGTACTCCGCATTTAACAAGCGGAACATCGACGGCGCCCTGGCGTTGATGACGGAGGATGTGAGCTGGCCCAAGGCTTCGGAGGGCGGCAAGGTCGCCGGTAAGGAAGAGATTCGTGCCTATTGGACGCGACAGTGGAGTGAGTTCGATCCACGTGTCCAACCACTGGTGATGACCGAGGAAGAGGGAGGCAGGACCCGCGTGAGGGTGCACCAGCTCGTCAAGAGCCTGCACGGGGATGTTCTTGCGGACGGCGAGGTTGTTCATGTGTTCACGGTGAAGAGCGGACTCATCGCAGCCATGGACCTTGGGGATGAAGCGGGTCCGAACGCCGGTCCGTCTCCCGCATTTGCACATCGATCTTAACTGCGATTTGCAAAAGGCCTGACAGTAGAGGATTTGCTACTTCTCAGCATCGGAAAGCTCAACCTATCGCCGTTTCCAGCAGCGCCACCCATATTGGCCGGCGGATGATCCGCAATGCCTTGCTTGGACACGGGTCTTCTGACTTCAGCCAAAGGATTATCGGCCTGCGTGCAGCAGTGATGACAGAACAGATCGGCACCGTGCTCGAAACCGGCGATACTCACTCCCTTGGCGATGGATAACCAGTCAGCTACGCTCCGTGGATGAGCCATCATGCCTCCGTGGGTCGCAATTCTCTTCTTTTTGCTGATTTTTGTCGAGAGAATTTTCAGCGGTACTGATTGAGCTCAAGCAGATTGAGCCGCTCTGCTTTACACCTCCCTTGCAGTGTAGGTGTTGATCTATTTTTCAGGCCTGGAAAGAGTCCTTGCATGAACTTTCACGCCTAGATAGGAGTCAGGAAGATGTGAAGATTCGCCTTGACTTGGTTTTAGGAGGGTGGCATTCTGGCGTCCTTCCACCCGGGCCAAATCTTCCTGCGAGGACATTCTATGAATTATCAGCTTGCCATCAACTATGGTCTGTTTGTGCAGTTCGTTGCCTTGAACTGGGAGTCCGGCGGAACGACCACTAACCTGAATGGACGCAAGGTTCTAACATCAAACGGTAGCCCGGTCATTCCAGGCTCTTCTTACACCGTCTTCGAGACGATTTATTCATATGATTTAGCTACGGATTTCGCGCTGAAAGAAGGACGGCCGCGTGGCTGGGTGACGATCGGCATCGTTGCTATCAATGACGCCGACAAAAACGATGTCGTGATCGCGATCCGCGGCACAGCGAACGCATGGGAGTGGTTGCAGGACGCCAAGTTCCTCCCCATTCCTTTCAAGCGCGTTCACGGTGGCGGCCTCACCGAGGACGGATTTACGGACATGTATAACTCTTTTACGTCCGTCTCCGGCAATGCCGGTACAGCTTACGTCGAGACCCTGCTTCCGAAGATTTCTCCGGATGCCACTGTGACTGTGGCCGGTCACAGCCTCGGCGCGGCGATTGCCACGCTGCTGGCGTTCGACCTGTCGGCAAATACCCGGCTAAAGATTGTTCTGTATACGCTGGCCAGCCCGCGGGTCGGAGATTTTACCTTCCATCAAGTCTTCAACCATATTGTTCCCAACGCATACCGTGTGTATAACCGGCTGGACGTGGTGCCGAAGGTTCCGCCTCCGCTGATGTATTACCATGTGGGAGACGAGACAGAACTGATACCGCCTACGACACTTAAGTTCGACCTGGCATGTGAACACCATCTGACGTCTTACTTCGACATGCTGGGCGACCTGTGCGGCGTGGCGGCGCAGTACCCGATCGATGCAGATTGCCTGAAGGCAGCCGGCCTGCCTACCCACAATCCAAGCGCCGCGTGAGCTAAGCGACGTCACCGCGTTGAGCCGCTCGCGGCGCACATCCATGCTGTAGCGTAGAGCCATGGTGCTTTTCGCTCTTCTTTCCCTGCTGGTTTGTCAACTTCTTGGCGAGATCCTAAGCCGCGCATTGCACGTGCCGATACCGGGTCCTGTGCTGGGGATGCTGATGCTGGCCGGGTGGTACGGCTTCCGGCGCCGTAAACCTGCTAGGCCAATGCGTCACGCTGCCGACGCTCTGCTGCGCTGGCTTGGGCTGCTCTTTGTGCCTGCCGGCGTGGGCATCGTGGCCAACCTGCCCCTGCTCCGCGCGGCGTGGCTGCCGGTCACGGTCGCTCTGGTTGTCTCCACGTTGCTGACGCTGCTGACGACAGCGCTGTTGATGCAGCGGCTCACCCGAGGCCGAGCGTGAGCGCCTCCGTGGTTCCTCCGGGCTTGGTGGCGCCGGTCTCCCTGACGCTGACGCTCGGCGCATACCTTGCAGGTTTGGCGATTGCCCGCCGCGTCCATAATCCCATCGCAAACCCTGTCTTGATCGCGATTGTGCTGATCGGGTTCGCCCTGCGGCCGCTTCATCTGAGCTACGCACAGTACTTTGCCGGCGCACAGTTTATTCACTTCCTGCTGGGTCCGGCGACGGTTGCTCTGGCTGTTCCGCTGGTGCGCTCCCTGGAGGTGATGCGCCGCAGCCTTATGCCTTTGATCGTCGCGCTGCTGGGCGGCTGCGTGGTGGGTCTGGTCAGCGCGTATGCGCTGGTGCGTCTTTGCGGCGGATCGCAGTTGATTGCGCTGTCCATGGCGCCCAAGTCGCTCACCCCGCCGATCGCAATCGGCGTCTCTCAGACGATCGGAGGCAATCCCTCGCTCACGGCGGTGCTAGCGATCGTGGCGGGTGTTCTGGTGGCGATCTCCATCAATCCCCTGCTTGGCCTGCTCCGCATCACTGCTCCCGGCGCCAAGGGCCTGGCCGCCGGGACCGCGGGCAGTGGCATCGGCGCCGCGCAGGTGATTCCAGAGCACCCGGTGGCAGCGGCCTTTGCGGGCGTGGCCATTGGGCTCAACGGTTTGTTCACCGCCATTCTCGCGCCGGTGATCGTCCCGCTGCTGAAGCGTTGGTGAGGCGTTCTGTTCGAGTACAGCAGATGATTTCGAGAACCGTCGAGCATCTCCAGAGAGATGGGTGAATGGCAGAGGGTGAGGATGCCACGTATTCTTATGGGATGAGTGAGATGACAAGCACGCCGATGAAGCGGATGCGTCGGATGCGACGGACGGAGGCGCTGCGTTCGCTGGTGCGGGAGACGCATCTGCGCCCCTCAGCGTTGATCTATCCATTGTTCATCGTGCCGGGCGAGGGAATCCGGAGGCCGATTGGGTCCATGCCCGGGGTGTTCAACGTCTCCGTGGACGAGGCGCTGAAGGATGCGGCAGAGTGCGCGGCGCTGGGGCTAGGCGGAGTGTTGCTGTTCGGGTTGCCGCCGGAGAAGGATGAGCAAGGGACCGGCGCCTGGGCGGAGGATGGGATTGTGCAGACAGCGTTGCGTGCGTTCAAGCGCGAGCGAGGGCTGCAGAACCTGGTGACGATCGCCGATGTGTGTCTGTGCGAGTACACGAGCCATGGACACTGCGGGATTGTGAGCCGGGACGGGGAAGAGTTCAGTGTTGAGAATGATTCGAGTGTTCATCTACTGGCGAAGACGGCGGCGTCACTGGCGAAGGCTGGGGCGGATGTGATTGCGCCCAGCGACATGATGGATGGGCGGGTGAGGGCGATTCGGGCAGCGCTCGATGAG
>CAXTRZ010000209.1:0-5036 GCA_964246715.1 uncultured Acidobacteriaceae bacterium
CGCCGGCCGCAGCCTCAGCCCCGGCGACCTCGCCATCCGCAAGTCCGGGGCCCGCCCCACCGCCAGCAGCTCCAGCAGCCCCGCCCGCAGCCCCTGCCCCTCCGGCGGGTACATCTTGTCGATGCAGAACTCCGCCCGATGCGTGTTGCCCGTCACATCCACCAGCAGGTTCCGGAACAGCCCGTCGACAATGGAAGGAGGACACTCCTCCGGAAGGTGGCTGAACGAGACCTCGAGCTCATAGAGCGCATCGCTCCTCGCCTCATCCACTCTTGGATATTGGCTCGTCGGCCCCACATACATCCCCGCAAACAGGTAGCTGAGCGACGGATGATTCTGCCAGAAGGCCACCATGCTCCGCAGCAGGTCCGGCCTCCGCAGCACCGGGCTCTCCGGCACCGTCTTCGCCCCCAGCACAATGTGGTACCCGCCGCCCGTCGCCAGGTGCGTCCCGTCATACCCGAACTTGCCCGCCACCAGCCGGTTCTTCGCGGCCTCTTCGGCCAGCGTCTTGTTCAACTCCTCCAGCTCATCCCAAGTTGCCGTGGGCGGCAGGTTCACTTCGAGCACCCCCGGGTCCGGCGTCAGGCTGTACACCACCGCACGGCCGTCCATCGGCGCGGCATATCCCTCAATCCAGATCCGCACGCCCACGTGAGCCGCCGTCTCCTCGATCCCCGCCACCAGATCCAGGTAATCCGCCAGCACCGCCACATACGGCACAAACACATGCAGCCGCCCGTCCCTTGCCTCCACGCACAGCGCCGGCCGGATCAGCTCGGTCGCCGTCTCTGCCGTGCTTGAAAGCGCGGGCAGCGGATCGGCCTCGGGCTCCAGCCCAAACCGCTCCGGCAGCCGGAGAGGTTCCTCAGGCAGCTTTACCTTTTCTGTCAGCCCGCGTTCATCCCCAGACTCAATCCCCTCCACGAAGTCGTACGCCAGCTCATCCGGAGCCACAAACGGCATCGCCGCCACTGGAATCCTGTATCCAATCGGCGAATCTCCGTAGGAGAGCACCAGCCGCTCCGGCCGCTCAAACCAGAGCTGGCTGGACCACGCCAGCGTCCCGTTCGGCTGCCTTCGCCGCAGCGGAAGCACCAACCCCGCAGGCTCTTCGGCATCGTCCGCGTCGTATCCAGGCAGCACGTCCTCCGCCCTTACTGCCAATCTCCGGGTTAGCGCCGTCATCAGCCGCAGCGCATCCGGCAGCCCGTACCCCAGGTCGTCGCCTTCGAGCGCAAACAGCCCCGCATCCTCCCAGACCGGCACCCCATCCTTCCGCGACACGCAATGGAACGCCCACCGCGGCAGCTCCTCTCCCGGATACCACTTCCCCTGCCCAAAGTGCAGCAGGCCACCCGGCGCCGTCCGCTCGCGAAGACTCCGCAGCAGAGCCAGTCCCGCCGTCCGCTTCGCCGCACCCAGAGCGGCGACGCTCCACTGCAGGCTCTCCGGCTCATCCGTCCCCACATACGTCGGCTCGCCCCCCATCGTTAGCCGGATGTCCTGTTCCATAATGCTCCGATCGATCGCATGAGCCGCCGCCCGAACCCGTTCCCACTCACCGTCGCTGTAAGGCCTCTCCACACTCGTCTCAACGAACGCCCTTGGCCGTACCCCTCCGCGGTCATCCATGTCATCCGTGGTCGTCTTTGGCTCTTGTTTTGAGATGTTCGCATCCAGCCGCTTCACCAACATCTCAAAGCTGAACTGCACCTCCGCCGGCTCCGCCGTTCCGCTGATCGGCGCAGCCTGCCGCGCCGTCGGCGTACACACCAGCGGGATATGCCCCTCCGCCGTCAGCAGCCCGGAGGTCGGGTCCAGCCCGATCCATCCCGCCCCCGGCAGATACACCTCTGCCCACGCATGAAGATCGGCGTTATCCACCGTCGGCCCCCCCCACGAAGACCCTCCTGTACCCAGGTCCGCGACCAGTTGAATCAGATACCCGCTCACAAATCTGGCTGCCAACCCCAGCCGCCGAAGGACCTGCACCAACAGCCACGCCGAATCCCGGCAGGAGCCCGTCAGCCCCGTCAGCGTCTCCTCGCAGCTTTGTACCCCGTGCTCCAGCCGCGCCCTGTACCCCACCGCGTTCGCCACCCGCCGGTTCAGATCGACGATGAAGTCCACTGTTGGCCGCGGCCCCCGAGGCAGCGCCGCCAGAAACGCCTCCAGCCTCGGACCCGCTTCATCCACCGCCCGATATGGCTCCAGGTCCCGCGCCAGAGCCGCCGAATACTCAAACGGAAACGTCTCAAACCCGGGTTCTACGAAGAAAGCAAAAGGGTTATAGGGCGTCAGGTCCGCAACCAGGTTGACCTCGACCGCCAGGACGTTCGTCTTCTCCGGAAAGATCAATCGTGCCAGATGGTTCGCCAGCGGGTCGAACTGCCAGTGCAGGATATGGTTCGCCGGCGTCACCTCCAGCCGGTACTCCGAAATTGGCGTGCGGCAGTGCGGAGCCGGACGAAGCTGAATTACCTGGGGCCCTAGCGAGACCGCACTCTCATACTGGTACTCCGTCCGATGCTGCAGCGCGACGAGCTTTCCCATGACCCCCCTTGCCGTCCTGTGTGTCTGGCATGGAAATCCCAGCCTGCTCTGATCCTAATGCACCCCCACTTGACAAAACATCGCCCCAAAACTGTCCGGACGTGGACAGCCCGGGTTCTGCCAACGTTTCACCAGCGCAATACCACCACGCCACAGCAGAAAAACTCATGGTGGAATCGCAAATTGCCAGCAAAGACGCACCCTCGCCCATACCTCCACGTTGTCCATAACCATCCATGGACCATCGGCGAGCTACGTTTGACCACCCAAAAACACCACAGGCGGACGACCATGAAGCGTCCATCCGCCTGCCGAAGCCCGAAGCCCGAAGCCCGAAGCTGAAAGCCTTTACTGAATGACCTTCCAGGCGTTGTACACATAAATCCCCACGACAGATGCCGTCATCAACCCCACAGCCCCGCCGCACACTCTGACCAGCGGCTCCAGCCGGTTGACCCGCTTGACGATGCGGCTCTGCTCTTCCTGGACACTCGTGTTCGCTTCTTCATTCAAAAAGAGTTGTTCGTCTTCATAGCGGGTCAATTGCCCGCGATAGATGAGCAAAGCGCCAAAACATGCCGCGAGAACGGCCCAGACGATCAGTAGTACAGGCTTGATTTCCATAGAGTCTCCTTCCCCGTTGATACGGGCTTGCACGCAGATACTACGCCTTTCGAGGGATAGTGGTACAGAATTCTTCCGTGACGTACTTTAGTGCATCGCTGAGTGAATCAAGAGCCCCGCCCCGGTCACGCCTGCAATCACCACAACCATCAACCCACAGATAAAGAACGCCACCCGCTTCCGCATCGTCTTCGTCGGCTGCGTGATGCCGAAGACATTGATAAAGGTATCGGCAAGAAAGTAGAGCAGACCCATGACTTCATTATCCTCCGGCGGTACTTGATGGGATGAGGTATTTGAATCCGGGCTTGTAGTTTGAACGTCTATGATAGGAAGAGCGGCTTGCGGGTGAGTTGGGGTAGGGCTACACTCGCAGAGTTGGGCTTATAAGGAGAGGGATTACATGGCGACAGTATCCGTTACACCCGAGATAGTTGAGGCTCCCGCACCGGCATCGACGCCAGTGAAGCTGACTGACGCGGCGATTGCCAAGGTCAAGGAGATCATGGCGACGCAGGACCCCATTCCCGCGGGTCTGCGCATCGGCGTGGTGGGTGGCGGATGCTCGGGGTTCCAGTACTCCATGTCCTTTGAGAACCAGAGCGGCATGATGGATAAGGTCCTCCGCTTCGAGGATTTGAAGGTGTTTGTCGACGCAACCTCCGCCATGTACCTGAACGGCTGCACCGTGGACTATGTCGAGACTCTTGAAGCCGCCGGCTTCAAGTTCGATAACCCTACCGTCAAGAGCACCTGCGGGTGCGGTTCCAGCTTCAGCGTCTAGTTTCCCGAAATGTGAGTTCTGAAGAGGGCATCGTCCTATAGGGTGGTGCCCATTTTGTGCTTAACCGGCAGTACCGAGACGGGCAGAGGAGAGGTGCGTCTAAACTCTACTTGAGCGAAGAACAAGGCAGGGCGGGACTGTGACTGAGTTTGTGGTGCGGCTGGCGGATGAGCGGGGGCGGGTGCAGGAGCAGACGCACGCCGCGGCGACGGCGGAGGAGCTTCGAGCCCGATTTACGCAGTCGGGATACTACGTTTATTCGGTGAAGTCGAAGGGTGTGCTAAGCGGCCAGGGAAAGCGGAAGAAGGTGAAGCTGGATACGTTCCTGGTCTTCAACCAACAATTTCTGACCTTGATAAAGGCGGGACTTCCTATTCTGGGATCCTTGGACCTGCTGGCGCGGCGGCAGAAGCTGCTGCACTTCCGGGCTCAGCTGGAGGATGTGGCGCAGAGGGTGAAGACGGGGGAATCGGTCTCTTCAGCGTTTGAGGCGCAGGGCGGCTTCCCCATCGTGTATACGACGACGCTGCTCGCGGGTGAGCGCTCGGGCAATCTGGAAGAGGTGCTGCAGCGCTTTCTGGACTTCCAACGGGTCTCGCTGACGTTCCGTAAGAAGCTGAAGGCAAGCCTCATCTACCCGTCTCTGCTGGTTGTAATGGTAATTGGGCTGTTCATCTTTCTGATCACCTTTGTGGTGCCACGGTTTGCACAGTTGTATGACCAACTGAACACGCATCTGCCGGCGCTGACGGTGTTCCTGCTGGATTTAGGGAAGGACGCGCAGAGCTACGGGATCTACGTGGGGCTGGTGGTGGCGGTGCTGGGATTCCTGCTGTACCGGTGGACGAAGACGGATGCCGGTGCGAGCACGGTAGACCGCGTCAGGATTGCGCTGCCGATCTTTGGCAATGTGTGGCTGAAGTATCAGGTGGGATTGTTTTCGCGGACGCTGTCGACGCTGCTGACGGGCGGTTTGCCGCTGGTGCCCTCGTTGGAGACGGCGGCGCGGGACATCTACTAGCTGCAGATCGGCTCTGCGGTCTTTAAGTACGTGGAAAGCGTGCGGGAAGGA
>CAXTRZ010000210.1:0-3423 GCA_964246715.1 uncultured Acidobacteriaceae bacterium
TCCCGTCCTGCTCCGCCCCCTCCCCCCATCCATCCGCAATAAATCCATAGCCGGATACATCGCCACCAACTGCCCGGTCAGCTCCCCTGCCTCCAGGTCCGGCAGCCAGCTATCAACTAAGAGAGCTTCAGGCCGGTCATCCTCCACAAGAGCCAGTGCTTCTGCTCCACCTGAGGCCTCCTTGACAGTCCAGCGTAGCCCCGTCAAACAGGTGTTAAGGCGGTGCCTCAACTCGGCGTCAGCGCTGGCTACGACTACTGACCTTGTCATCATGGTGTGGTATCCCCTATTGGTAACTTCTAATTTGTAATTTAAGTAACTGAAGCCGGAATTGAAGAGCATGGACGCGCGTCATGAGCTCTTCGCAGTCATCCAGAGCTTGGCGAATGGTTTCCGACATGGAGGCTGCTGTCTCATCCATGGTTCCCAGGAAGAGGCGGCATTGGAGGGTCGTCAGGGGCTGGCTAAGGTCATGTAGCCCCTTCCCGAACTCCTTCAGCACATCTTCCAGAGCGGCAGCTGCATCGTCAGGCAATGTACCGACTCCCCAGACCCATTCCGAAGACGCCGTGTCCGGATCCGCGCAACGCTCCATGCAAGCCGTCCGGCACGCTGCGCCGCACTGATTTTTTCTCTAATCCCATGCCGATCATGTACCCCTCTCCACGCACGGTTTCGATCACCTGATCGTTGCTTCCATCGCCTTCCAGACGAGCGGCTCCGAGTTTTTTGCGTAGATAATTCACATAAACGTCCACGACATTGGTGCCCGCATCGGGCGACATCTGCCATACCTCGCGGAGCAACTCGCTGCGCGTGCAGCAGCGTCCGCGAGCCTGCATGAGGAATTCGAGAAGTGCAAACTCCTTGCCGGTGAGATCAATCAGCTGGCCCTCGCGGGTGACCCTGCGCTCCATGCGATTGACTTCAATCCCGCGATGGCGAAGGGTAGTGTCAACGATCTGCTGGCGGCGACGTCCGAGGGCGCGGCAGCGGGCCGTAAGTTCGCTAAAGCTAAAGGGTTTGCGCAGACAATCATCGGCGCCGAGTTCCAAACATTTGACCCGCTCTTCCAGGCTGCTGCGGCCGGAGAGGACGAGGACAGAGGTTTTATCCAGCCGGCCTTGAAGATTTTCGAGAACTTGCATTCCGTCCATCCGCGGCAGGGTAAGGTCCAGCACCAAGAGATCCGGTATGTGAATCAGGACGTGATCCAGGCCGCTCTGTCCGTCCCCCACCAGTGACACTTCATGACCTTCTAGTTTCAGGCCCTTTTGCAGAAACATTCCCAAGGCATCATCATCTTCAACAATCAGAACTCGCATGATTTCCCCTTGCTGTGTTCTCGTCAAGTCGTTCAGCCGGAACCAGTAACCCAACAAAGATCCGAGCCAAAGTACGTTGCTGGCAAATTCTCGTTCGCGCCGTAGAAGTACCTTCGCGCGTTTGGGGTCCTGTGAGTGCACTAATCTGGATGGAGCGTAAAGCGACATCCCGAATACGCACCTTGTTTTCCACAGGCCCAATTAGGGTGTTGCCTGTGAGTTTTTCCGGTGAATCGACTTATGTCCTTGCGGTTCGCTTTTTATTCGCTACAATCTGTCCATGGCGATCACACGGCGACAAAAAGAGGTTATTGACTTTCTCTCCGGGTTTGTTCAGAAGAACGGCTACTCCCCGTCATACGAGGAGATTGCCTCCGGACTTGGGCTGAATTCGCTGGCCACGGTACACAAGCACATCACCAACCTGCAGAACAAAGGGTTACTGCAGCGGGCACATAATCGAAGCCGCTCGATTGATGTGCTGCCGACGCGGACGAGCAAGAAGGGCTTTGAACGGCTGCCGCTGCTGGGACGGATTGCGGCTGGCCAACCGGTTGAGGCGATCGAGACGGCGGAGTCGATCTCACTGGGAGACATTATCGGCAACCGGGAGGTCTTCGCGCTGGAGGTTCGAGGAGACTCGATGCGGGATGAGCACATTGTGTCCGGGGATTATGTGCTTGTGGAGCGGACGCGGACAGCACGTGAGGGAGAGATTATCGTTGCGCTGATCGACGGAGCGGATGCGACGCTGAAGCGGTTTTATCGCGAGGGAAACATGATCCGGCTGCAGCCTTCAAATAGCGAGATGGCTCCAATCTATGCGGCTGCCGCGAATGTGAGTATTCAGGGGAAGGTGCTGGGAGTTTTGCGGAAATATGCTTAAGACCACATACGTGATCTGGAACTCTTGTTTGGGTGATCTGCGAATGTTCTCTGGGTTTATCGCTGGTGTGAGAGCAAGGTCGCCTTCGGCGATGCCTACCTTAGCAGCGATAAATGAAGCCATCGCAAGGTGAGGCACAGAACTTCTTTCGACTCGTTATACGAGCGCGCTGGAGGCGAACTTCTTAACCATGGCTAAGAGGAGGCGGCGGTCACTCTCCGAGAGATTGGCGGAGTAGCGCTGAATCTGGGTGAGGAAGCGGATCTCCTCCTCACTGAGATTGAGGCTGGAGACCTCTTTGGCGACCTGATCTTCGGCGAAGAACTGAGAGAGCTGGAGGTCCAAAGCACCGGCGATCTTCTGCAGGGTTTCAAGCGAAGGGACGGTGTGACCGTTCTCGACACGGGATAGGTAACAACGCAGCAGACCGGTGCGCTTTTCGATGTCACCCTGGGACATGCCTTTTTGCAGCCGGAAATCACGGATAGTCCCGCCGATGTTCATCGAGATGGACTTCACTGGAGCGTTCGCCTGCACAGGAAGGATGATTTGCATGTCTGCCATGAGCCGTAAAGTAACGTCCGAGGGTGGACACAAGCAAGCTGAATCTTAGGAAGTAGTTGAAACTGTACCAGCGGAGATTCCTGCGTTACGACCCGAGGCTCCGCAAGTGCGTTTTGATTGTGCGTTGAAATCAGAACTTGAACCATTGGTTGAAGTTCTCAAGAGATGGAACCAAGGTTTGTATTAACTTGTGCGGTAACGGTAGGGCGGTAAGGGTTGACCCGATTAGATTCTCGCGCGGCTTGATAAAGATCGAAGTGGGACAAGCCTGCCGGGGTCTTCAACTCAGTATGACGCGGCACGGCTATCCTCTCGAGGATGACACATCTGCTTCTTAATAAAAACCTTAGGAGACGCTAAACCATGTACATGCCACCATTTACATCGAGGGTGTGCCCAGTGATGTAAGAGGCGCCTTCGGAGGCGAGGAAGACGACTGCTGCGGCTATATCAGCGTCGGTTCCAGGGCGGCCAAGAGGGATTTGGGAGGTCATGGCAGTGCGTTGTTCGTCGGTGAGGACGGCGGTCATGGCGGTTTCGATATAGCCGGGAGCGACAGCATTGACGGTGATGGAGCGGCTACCGAGTTCGCGAGCGAGGGATTTGGTGACGCCGATGAGGCCGGCCTTAGAGGCGGCATAGTTGGCC
>CAXTRZ010000210.1:3433-4992 GCA_964246715.1 uncultured Acidobacteriaceae bacterium
TGGCCGTTATGGCCGACGACCGAAGTGATGTTGATGACGCGGCCCCAACGAGCCTTGAGCATGGAAGACATACAGGCCTGTGTCAGGAGAAAGGCACCGGTGAGATTGGTGGTGAGGACGTCATCCCAGTCCTTACGCTTCATGCGGAGGGTGAGAATGTCGCGGGTGATGCCTGCGTTGTTGACGAGAATTTCAATGCGTCCGAAGCGGGCGAGGATCGCCTTCGCGCAGGATCTGACGGATTCCTCATCGGCGATGTCCAACGAGAAGGCATGGGCGGTGCCGCCTAAGCTGCTGATTTCCTTCGCTACTTCGGCGAGCTTGTCTGCATTGCGGGCGGCGAGGGCGACGTGGTGGCCTTGGGCTGCAAGGGCGAGGGCACAGGCGCGACCAATGCCCTGCGAGGCTCCGGTGACCAAGACGATGCGGGGTGAGGCTGATGACAAGATGAACTCCTGAGGCTTTACGAACGTCGAGCTAGGCGATTATACGAGGCGGAAAATAGCTGCAAAATTTGTGTGCATGTGTGACTGAAGTTTCAGGTAATCGCATAAGCCGGTGGAAACGGCTGGGATGAGACGTCCAAGGTTACGGTTGTGGTAGACGAAAAACGTGGTGAATTGCAGCAGAAAGGTGGTGCTACGCTGGCGAAATGTAGATTTGTAGTGTGATGAAGGCATGGCTGGAACGGAAGGTAACGCGCTGGAGGGTACGAAGGTTGAGGGTGTGGATTTCAGGGGTGTTTTGGAGCGGGATATCCTGATCGGACGATGATAGATGGGGACGAGATCAGGCAGGCGACGGATGTGTATGCGATTCACGGGGCGGATCCGGAGGTGCTGGCGTATGCAATGGCCAAGTATTCGCGATCGGCGCTGACAATGCGAGAGTCCTTGAAGGAGATCAGCGGGCAGCGGGCAGAACAGTTTTTGAATACCTTCTACTTCCAATATGGGCATCGGTCGATTGCGGACCTGGCGCACATTCCGTTTGCGATCGAGCGGTTGAGCCTGCTGGCGGCAATTGCGTTGGTAGATGAGCAGCGGTGGGACGGGCAGGAGCGGTCGACACGATACCAGGATTTTCGGAAGAGTGGGTGGTATACACCGGTCGGGATGGGAGAGCAGACGGCGACGTATGACACAGCAGTGAGGGCGCTGTTTGGGGCGTATGAGCAGGTTGGGGCGGGCATGCTGGAGGCGCTAAAGAGAGCGGTGGCTCGGCCGGAGGCAATGAAGGTGGAGGCGTATGAGCGGACGCTGAAGGCGAGGGCGTTTGATGTGGCACGGTATCTGTTGCCGCTGGCAACGAATACGTCACTAGGACAGATTGTGAATGCGCGGACGCTGGAGACGCAGGTGTCTCGGCTGCTGACGGACGAGCATGCCGAGGTGCGACAGCTGGGAGAAAAGTTGCGTGCGGCATCGTCGGGCGCGGCGTGCTGCTCGACATCGCCCCGGCTGAAGGGCGTCGACTGGCTGCAGGCCGGTGAGGTGATCACCCCGGCCGATCTCGACGCGGCGGCCTGTCCCGCCTGCGAGGGAAAACCGTCATTGTGC
>CAXTRZ010000211.1:0-4963 GCA_964246715.1 uncultured Acidobacteriaceae bacterium
GGTCGATCGTTGCGCCATACCGGTCATTCCCCGGAATGTAGTGAACCTCGGCGTTCAACTGGTTCGCCGCCAGATCGAACGGAATCGCCTTGTCATTCAGGATCGCCAGCCCGTCGGCCAGCTCCACCTTGCCGGCCTGCAGATCCAGTAGCGTATTCTGCACCGGCTCCGAGCTCGTGCTCGGCTTTTTCGGCACCGGCTGGTTTGTCTTGCCATCCTTCTCCACAATCAGGTGAACATGCGGCTGCTCCACCCGCAGAAACCGAAGCCCCACATAGCTCCTCTGCCCCGACCCCGCGCTCCGCTTCAGAAAGTCGAAGATCTTCACCCGCACCAGGATCTTATCCGCGGAAAGATACGGTGCCTCGCCCGGCCCTTCCAGCCCATGAATCACCAGCCCATCCGCCTCAATCGCCAGATGCCATAGGTTGAACGTAATCCGCCCCAGGTCGACCTTGCCTCCGGTCGCATCCTCCAGCACGCTGACCACTTCCTTGCCTACGCGCCGCTGGAAGTCATCGGTGGTGGTGTACCACGCCCCGCCGGCCAGCAGCACGAGCAGCAACAACAAGAATCCGCCGGCAAACCACGCAACCCCGCGCCCAATCCGGGCGCCCCAGCTCCGCCGCGGCGCAGCCGTGGGCGTGCTCTCGCCTGAACTCACCGGCTTCTGCTCCTCGCTCATGAGTTCCCCTCGCCCGGCGTCATCACCCGCACCGTCCCTTGCGCCTTCAGCGACTTCAGCCAATCCCCCAGCAGCGCGGATACCTGTTGCTGCAGCAGAATTTCCTGAATCCGATCCGAGATCGCCGCCAGCTTCGGTGCCGGCGCATTCCGCTTCGCATACTCCGGCAGCAGCTTCGTGTCGTAGTACTCCTTCATCTGCGCCTGCGTAATGTCGATCCCCGACCGGAACCGTATCTCAATAAACTTCAGCACCTGCATCCGCTGCTTCCACCGCGTATTCAGCTCATCGACCGTGAACCCCTCATGTTCGACGAACTTCGCCCACCCCGCATCCGTCTCGCAGTGGTACTCCTTGCATGCCGGAATCTCATTGCGAAGCTGCTGCAACTGCGTCTGTACCTCTGCGTCCGTCACCGCCGCATCCGGCTGCAGCTTCGCCTGCTGCAGAATCAGCGTGCGGTCGATCAGCCGCTCAATCGAAGCCTCCCGTGAGAACGTCCGGTTCGGATTGGAGTACGGCTGAAACGCCTGGAACCGCCTGTCCTCGTCCACATCGCTCTCCAGCACCAGGTCGCCGTTCACCACCGCGATCACCTGGTCCACCAGCACGCCCTCGCCCTGTGGCAGGCTGCTGCTCGCATCGCTCTTCGACGTATCCGCATGCACCCGCGCATCGCTCGTGCTGACCGTCGGAGCAGGCCCATTCGGCTTGGCCACCGGAGCCGCCGCGTTTGGAGACGGAATCGGCGGCACGCCGGTCGTCTGCGCCGCCAGCGGCATCCCGCACGCCAGCATCGCCGCCAGCGCCAACCCCGTCTTGTCCCAGCCCATCGCCATACCAGTCCCTTTAGAAGCCCAGCCGTTAGAAACTTTGCCCAATGCTGAAGAAGAAGTTGAAGTGCCCCACATTGCCCACATACGGAGCGCCCACCACACCCGTAATCACCGGATACTTCGGCGGATTCAGGTTGTAGCTCAGGTCCAGCCGGATCGGCCCCACCGGCGTCTTATACCGTGCGCCCAGTCCCAGCGCGTGGGAGAAGTACCGGAAGTCGCACGTCCCAATCGTCACGCCCATCACCACCTCGCACGTCTGCTCGTTCGGTTGGTGGAAGCGCTTGAAGCTTGGGAACGTATCGCTGATGTGCTGAAACACATTGCCCATATCGTGAAAGATCACAAAGGAGACGCTGTTGCCCACATAAGGCAGCGTCGGCGCCGGCAGCCGCAGCTCCAGCGTGTTCACAAATACCGACGACCCGCCCACCGGATAGCCCGTCTGCAGGTCGCGCGGCCCGGCATCGTTGATGCCGAACCCGCGATGTGACGTCGCGCCGCCCGCATACAGCCGCTCCGGCAGCGGCACCGGATTGCAGCTTGCGTTCGTGTTCAGCAGCGCGCCCACGCAGGACGTGTTCCCCACATTCGGGTTCGTCCCATAGGAGTTGATAAACCCGAACCGTGTATTCCGCGCAAACACATACTGGTGCTTGCCGAAGTGGTAGTACGTGGAGTTTGTGATATCCGTCCGGTTGAAGTCCGTCTGCGATCCAAACTTCCCGGACGCATAAAACTCCGTCACGCTCGTATACGACCCCTTGATCGCATCCAGCGGACTTGGCGTCCTCGTATCATGGAACCACGTCACCTGCGGACCGCCCACGCGCACCGGCTGCGAGAGCAGCGGGATCAGGTTCTGCGAGATCGCCAGACTGTTCGGATCGACCGACACCCGCCGGTAGATGAAGTCATAGATGAACGTGTCCTTCTTGGTCGGCCTCTGCGTCAGCCGGAAGTCGCCCTGCAGCGTCGACGCCGCAAACGTTGTAATATCCTGCACATTCGTATAGCCGCCCGAGACCTGCAGCGCCAGCTTCGGATTCCCGAACAGATGCGGGTTCTGGAAGCTCAGCGTCGCCACCTCTTCCAGCAGGCCGTACGTCGCATGCAGCGTCAGCGAATTATCCGTGCCCCGCAGGTTGATCCGGCTGACGTCAATAGACACCCGCGGACTCACGCCCGCCTTGCCTTGCTGCGCCGGCGTCGTGCCCTGCGCCGTCTGGTAGATGCCTCGTCCCGGCGTGCCCGTCTGCGCCTCAAACCCGAACCCGTACGTCACATCCCAGCGCCGCGCCTCGGTAATCTGCACCAGTGCATTCTTCTCCTCGGCTTCGCCGGTCGGATTCTGCACAGCCGCGACAACCTCATTGAACAGCGCCAGGTTGTACAGTCCGCGCTGCGTCTCCAGCAGCGCGCTCTGGTCCAGTGGGTCGCCCGCATGAACCTTGTACTGATCGTGCACCACATCCGGCCGCGTGTAGTGAATCCCGCTCTCCAGCACCTTGCGGATAAACACCTGCTGGCCTTCGGTCACGTTGAACGCGATATCCGTCTTCGTCTTGTCCGCCTCATCCGGCGTCTGCTTCACCTCCACCTTCGCCTGATCGAATCCATTGCTCAGGTAGTAGCCCAGCAGCGCATCGCGATCGCCCGAGAGCGTCTGCAGCGAGAACGGCTGCCCTTCCTTCGTGTTCATCAATCCCTGCAGCGCCCCCTGCCGCACCGCATCCACGCCGCCCAGGCTTACGTCGCCGAACTGCGTCTGCGCTCCCTCGTCGATCGTGAACGTCACCGCGATCTCCGCCACCTTCAACTGCTTGCCCTTCGCCGTCGACACATCCTTCGCGGTCGAGACCACCTTCGCATCCTTGAACCCGTTCGCCCGGTACAGCGCCTGCAGGTTGCTCACGTCCGCCTTCATCACCTCTTCGCTGTACCGCCCCGCCCGCAGATACAGACTGGCCTTCTGCGTCTGCAACCGGCTCTCCAGGTCGTCGGTCTGGAAGTACTTCGCCCCCTTGATCTCCACCGACTCGACCTTATGCTTGATCCCCTTATCCACCGTGAACAGCACCGTCTGCGTCCCCGTCCCGGACCCGATCACCCGCACCTGCACCTTCGCGTCGAAGTACCCGCTCTGCTGCATATAATCCTGCATCTTGAACCGGCCTTCGTTCAGCAGGTCGTTATCCACCGTGCCCTCTTCAAACACCGGTACCAGCAGGTGCAGCCTGCTCTTCGAAATCTTCGCGCCCTCCACCGCCACCTTCACCGTCGGCCCCTGCTCGGCTTGGAACTCGTAGTTCAGCGTCTTCGTCGGAGCGTCGTAGGTCGACTTCTGCAGCGAGACCGTCGCCTCCAGCTTGTTCTCCTTCTGGTACACGTCCCGCAGGTTCGAGAGCGCATTGTTCGTCGTCTCCTTGCCCACCTTGCTCTTGCGCTTCAACTTGGCCTTCTTGCGGAACTTCGCCAGCGTAATCCCCGGGTCCTTGCCAGTCAGCACCACGTCACCCACCCGGGCCTGCGGCCCAATCGCAACCGTGTACGTGACATTCACCTGCTGACCCGTATCATCCTGCGTCGTCGCCACGCTGATCACCGGCTGGTAGTACCCGTTGTTCACCAGCACCTGCTTCACCAGCTCCGTCGCCGCCGGAATCTGGGACGGCGTAAACGGCGTACCCGGATTCAACTGCGTCCCATACTCAATCAACGACGCCAGCCGGCTGTCCTGCACCCCATCCACCTGAATCCTCCCCACGTAGTACCGCGCCACGCCCGTGAAGATCAGCGCCACTCCCTCGCCTTCCTTCAGCGCCCGCACCCCAATGTTGCGGTACCGCCCCGTCGCGAACAGCCGCCGCGTCGTCTCCTTCACCCTGTCCGGGTCCAGCGGAGTCCCCGCCTGCTGCGCCAGTTGCCCCGTCAGCTTGTCCGTCTGGTCGAACTCCACACCCTCAAACCGGATCGCCGTAACCCTCTGCCCCTTGTACTGCGTCAGGCTGCTGTTCAATGGCGGCATCGTCGGCCCAACCGTATTCGCATCCTGTCCTTGCGTACCCGGTCCCGGGGTCGCTGCCGTCGAGGCCTGCGGAACCACCGGAGTCGCCGTTACCGGTGCGCTCGGGTTCGGAGCGCTCGGAACCGCGCCCGTCTGCCCCGAACTCGTCCCCATCGCTCCCGCCGGAACCGAACCCGGCGTCGTCGACTGCGCCCCTGCGTTCCCCACCCCCAGCGCTCCCGCTGAGACCAGCGCCGCCGCCAGCGCAACCTGCCGCGCCGCTCGTCTCCGGCTCATGCCGTGCACCGAGCCCTGCCACGTGGGTCGCAGCTCCGCAGCCTCCGGCTCCCAAGCCCGAAGTTCAAACGCTGACTCCGTCTTTCCCTGGCCTCGGCCCGAATCATGCCACTGAGGACAACTCCGCGCTCCCAACAC
>CAXTRZ010000212.1:0-4923 GCA_964246715.1 uncultured Acidobacteriaceae bacterium
CTATCCCTCCTCCTCCGCCGCCCGCATCCTCCCCGCCGAAGCCCTCCGCTACGAGTAGGCTTCCCTCACCTCCAATCCGACGTCTATGATGTCCAAAGAGGAGCCTCGCATGAGCGTCATCGAAGACAGCCGCAAGCTCATGCAGGACTTTATCGCGCCTGAACTGCGCGGCATCGCGGCGAACCTGGACGCCTTACAGAAACGCTATGAGATCCTCGATCATAAAGTCGATGAGGTTGACAGCCGTACCGAAAAGCGTCTCGTTGAAGCTGAGCAACGCGCTGAAAAACGGCTCGCCGAAGCGCAGTCCCACACCGACAAGCAGCTCGTTGATCTGGCATCGCGAACCGAAAAGCGGTTCGATAAGATTGACCAACGACTCGATAAAGTGGACCAGCGGTTCGACACGATGCAACAAATGGCAGATCGCCAGCATGAAGAGATCATGTCGGCTTTCGTATGTCCTCCGTGGATCGCTTCACTCCAGATGCAAACCCGTGAATTTCAGTCTGTGATCAAAGAGCTTCAAGAAAAGCAGAAGATGATTGCTTCATCGATTGAGTCGACTCACAACGAGAGCTCGGCTGCTTAGAAGGCCACTAAGCACATGCCCGAACCCCAACGCCTCCGCTACACCACCAACCTCTCGCCCACTCTCCTTGAGTTCATCCGCCTTCGCGCCTCCCTCCTCAACGGCTGCGAGTACTGCATCGGCCTCCACACCCACTCACTCACCAAGCACCACGAAACCCCCGACCGTATCGCCCAGGTCGCCACGTGGCGCACCTCCACCGCCTATACCCACCGCGAGCAGGCTGCCTTCGCCTGGACCGAAGTCATCACCAACATCCAGCAAGGCCACGCCCCACAATCCGCTTTTGACGCCGCTCGCCTGCACTTTACCGACGTCGAACTCACCAACCTCACCCTCGCCATCGCCGGCATCAACGCCTGGAACCGCATGGCTATCGCCTTCCGCGCCCAGCACACCTCCAAACCCCAGCAGCAAGACCCTGAAGCCACTGACGGCGATGGCGGCAAGGTCGCCGAAGATTGAGCGCCTCCCTCATCAGCGCCCCCATCCTTCGGGCACAAGGCCTCCGCAAAGCCTTCGCCGGTACCCGCCTCGGCCATGGCGAGCTCGAACTCTTTCGCGGCCTCGACCTTCACATCGCCCCCGGTGAGATGATCGCCATCGTCGGCGAAAGCGGCGCTGGCAAAAGCTCCCTGCTCCACCTCCTCGCCGCCCTGGACAAGCCCTCCGCCGGCGATGTCTGGTTCGGTCCCACCCGCCTCGGCGCGCTCTCCGCCCGCCAGGCCTCCGAGTTCCGCAACCGCGAGATCGGCTACGTCTGGCAGTTCCACTACCTGCTCCCCGAGTTCACCGCCGCTGAAAACGTCGCCATGCCCCTGCTCGCCCGCGGCCTCAAGCGCTCGGAAGCTCTCAACCGCGCCCAGCGCTGGCTCGCCGAAGTTGGCCTCGCCGAACGCGCTCAGCACCGCTCCGGCGAACTCAGCTGCGGCGAGCAGCAGCGTGTCTCCCTCGCCCGCGCCCTCGTCACCGAACCCAAGGTCCTGCTCGCCGACGAACCCACCGGCGACCTTGACGAGCGCACCTCGGAGACCATCTTCGCCCTCCTCCAAACCCTTCACCGCGCTCACGCCCTCACCAGCGTCCTCGTCACCCACAACCTGGACTTCGCCCGCCGCTGCGACCGCATGCTTCGCCTCAAAGAAGGCAAGCTGGTTTGATCCGCGCCTCTGGCATAATACCGGTAACAGCATCCGCCTGAACCAGACCCAAGCCAGATCCGGAGCCAAGCTCATGCAGAAGCCCCTCTTCACCACCGCCACCCTGATCGCATTCTCAGCCTTCCCAGCCCTCGCCGCCCGCCAGGATGCCGCCTACTCAAATCCCGCGCTCTTTGAGATCTACATCAACGATCAATGCCGCGTCTTCACCCAGAACAATCCCGCCCAGAAGCCCAAATTTCACTCTGACCCCGCCGTGTGCCACTTTGAAAGCGAACACCGCTCCAAACGCTGGGAGTACCAACCCGGAAAAAACGGCGCCATGAAGCGTACCTCCGTCACCGTCTTCGAGCACGAGTACGTCCTCAGCAATCCCATCGCGCAGCCGGTCACCTTTGTCGTCGGCCAGTTTCTGCCCAACGGCTGGGCCATCGACTCCGACCCCCTGCCCACCGAAATTACCAACTCACGCAACATTCCGCGTCATCGCGCAGCCCGGCCAGACGGTCCGCCTGCACGTCGGAGCCAAAAACCCCGCATAGCTTTCTCTCCATTGCCAGCAGCGCGAGCACCCAATCCGCTCGCTCAGCCTCAATAACCAGGACAGCACGAAGTGCCGCGCAGCGGGCCCGTCCGGCAGGACAAGCCTTTACTGCCCCAAGCTAGCCGTGTTCGTCACCTTCGGATAGTACCCGCTCCGAGTCCTGACCTGCAGCTTCCCAAAGCCCTTGCTCTTCGCCTCCACATGCACCTGCCGGTACCCACCCTTGCTCGGCGGATTCGTGCTCCGGTACGCGATCGTGTACTGCGTCCGTATATCCGCCGCCACCTCCGCAGCAATCGCATCCACGTCCTTCAACGACTTCGGGAAGTAAGCCGCGCCCCCCGTCTGCGCGCTCAGGTTCTCCAGCACCTGCTTCGCATGACGAGCCTCCCGCCGGTCCGTATTCTCCCCAAACAGCAGCCCCACCGAGTAGATCACCGGCCCGTCAAAGTCCTGAATTCGCCGGATCGTCTGCTCCAGCGTCGCCGTCGACGCATTATCCTCGCCGTCCGTGATGATGATCAGCACCTGCTTCGGGTTCTTCGCGTTCTTGCTCAGATAATCCGCGCTCGCCACCAGCGCGTCATACGCCGCCGTACCGCCGCTGCTCTTGATGTAGCTCAACCCCTGCTGCAGCTTGTCGATGCTCGTCGTAAAGTCCTGGTCAATAAACGCTTCCGTCGAAAAGTCCACCAGGAACTCCTCATCCGCTGGATTCGACAGCTTCACCAGATCGAGTGAAGCCTTATCCACCGCAGCCCGCTTATCATACATGCTCCCAGAACTGTCAATCAGCAACCCGATCGACACCGGCAGATCCTGATGCCGGAAGCTGTTGATCGCCTGCGGAACCCCATCCTCGTAGACATGAAACGCATCCTGATCCAGGTTCTGCACCGTCTGCCCGCTGCCGTCGATCACCGAAGCGTTCAGCACCACCTCATATGCATCCTGCTTCAGCGTGTAGCGGCCGTTGTCGCCCTTCGCCACCTGCCCGATCGTCGGACCCTGCGGAGCCGTCGCAGCACCTGGCACCGGGTCCGGATCGGGCGAAGGCGCAGGATCGCGGTCCACCGTCAAAGGCGGACCCGGTGTCGGCCGCTGTACCGGAGCTTGGCCCCATGCCGCCGCCGCGCCGAGACCCGCCACCACCACAAACATCAGTCCTCGAACGCTACTGCGAAGGTGCATAGTACCCCTGGCGATAGTGCACCGTCATCAGCGGAAGTCCCGGCGGAGGCACCAATCGTACCTTCAATTTACGCCAGTTCCCGTCTTTCTTCACCTCGGACGGCCTGTACCCGATCACATACTCATTCCTTAGCTCTGCGCTGATCCGTGTCGCAATGTCCGCCATATCCGCCACGTCCGCCACCGGGAACATCCGCCCTCCTGTTGTCTCGGAGATATCCTTCAGCAGCCCCGGCCCCAGTTGCTCCTCCTCCGTAGGCGCAAACGCATCGTAGATCCCAATCCAGTAGATCTGCACGTTGCTCTCCCGCACCACCCGCCGCAGTTCGCTCTCCGTGTACCGGCTCCTGTTATCGCCACCGTCAGACACAATCAGCAGCGCCTTCCGGTCGTACTTTGCCTCCTTCAGCTTATTTACCCCCAGATACACCGCGTCGATCAGCGCCGTCCGGTTCTCCGGCCGGAGCATCACCATCCGCGCCTCCACGTCCTCAATGTCAGACGTATAGTCCACAATCACCGCCGGCTTGTCGTTGAACCCCACAACAAAAAACTCATCCGCCGGATTCGACGTCCGCAAAAACTCGGTCAATGCCTTTCGCGCCCGCAGAAACTTGCTCTGCATGCTCCCGCTCAGGTCAAAGACGATCCCAACAGTCACCGGCGCATCCTCGGTTGAAAACGTCTTGATGATCTGCCCCGTCCCGTTATCAAAAACCTGGAAGTTCGGCGCCTCCAGCCCAGTCACCAGCCGGTTCGTACCCTCGGTCGTCACCGTCATTGGCACCAGCACCAGGTTCACGTCCACCTTTAGCTTGCCGTTGTTACGCGGCGTCGCCATCGTCGTCGGCAGCGTGCCCCTTCCATTTGATCCAGGAGTGGATCCAGGCGCCTCCGCCGGCAAAGCCTTCACCTCCGGCTTTGGGGCCGGCGTCGCCACCTGCCCCAGCGGATTCTCCTGCGCTCGCGCCGCCGCCATCAGCCACAGCACCCACCCCGCCGCAATCAACCGCCGCATACCCATCCTCGCCTTGGCGTCCACTCTTTCCCGCATAATAAGCCCTGTATCGTTCTCTGCCTGTACCACTCCCGGCCCTTCGCCGGATTTGTGTAGGCAGCTTACACCCAATCGCGCCGCGTTTCATGTCCTCCGCGCGACGAAGACAAAACGAAGACCGCCGCCGATCCAATCAGGGCAAAAACTCTGTCGATCTCATCCACATTTCGTCTCCTCATCGCCGCGGCCCTCGGCATGGCCGCCATCCTCGCTCTCATCTCCCCCGCCGGTCACGACCAGCTCTGGTTCCTCCTCCTCTCGCAGCGCTGGCTCCATGGCGCTGTCCTCTATGGCCCGGAAGCCTTCGACTCCAACACTCCCGCTATCCTCTGGCTCGGCGCCCTCCCCGTCTTCCTCGCCGAGCGCATCAACCCGGGCG
>CAXTRZ010000213.1:0-4062 GCA_964246715.1 uncultured Acidobacteriaceae bacterium
AGCTTGTGACTGGTGTGGTTCGCCTCGGTTGCGTAGAGATATCTGGATTGGAAAGCGGCAGGCTCCAGAAAGTCCTCCATGAGGGAGGCGTTCAAGGTCACTTCGTGTGCTAGTCCACGCAACTTCGCAGTAGCGCCGGCTCCTGACGCTGCAAGCTGAATATGCTGCACGGTCTGCGGACGCGCTCCAACGTTGCCGAACATCTGATCTCGTTCAAGGGCCAGCTTCACTGGACGTTTCGCAAGCCTTGAAGCCATTGCGGTAAGCGGGACGTGAGACCATTGCGAACCCTTGGAACCAAAGCCTCCACCTGTGTAAGGACATTGGTAGTGGACCGTGTCGATGGGTATTGCCAAGACACGAGCGATGCTGGCCTTGCCTCCGGAGACGTTTTGCGTCGCGTCATAAAGGTTCAGCTTCTCGCCTTCCCACCAGGCGATGGTGGCATGCGGCTCCATCGGGTTGGCGTGTTGGATCGGTGTTGTATAGGTAACGTCGATCTTTGTTGTTGCCTCAACCATTGTCTTTGCAAGATCGCCGCGCTTCACCTCCGATGGCTCACGGCCACCTTCCTTAGGAGAGCGCGCCTCAGAGAGGCGTCCTTTGAAGTTCAACTTGGCTTCGGTCTGCGTATAACGAATCTTCAACAGACTCGCGGCATGTTTCGCCTGCTCCAGGCTCTCGGCTACAACGTACGCAATTGGCTGGCCACTATAATCCACGCGATTATCCTGAAGCAGAGTTACATGCCGTCGAGCTGGTGGTTGCGAAACCGGGGGCGGCAGCTTGGGTGCATTGTCACAGGTCATCACAAGCAGCACGCCCGGTGCACGTTCGGCGGGTGAACGGTCAATCGGCACCACGGTCCCACTGGCAACGGTGCTCCCTACGATAAAGCCGTAGGCCATCTTCTCATTTGGTACGGTAAACTCGGCGGCATAACGAGCTTTACCCGTCACCTTGGCAATGGCGTCATAGCGATGTGCAAGTTGCTTAGGCGCCAAACTGTGGGGCTCGTCGAGCGCAGCAGGTTCCTGCTGCGCGGGCGGCTTTGGTCCGGGGACCGCCGAGGATGACGCGGGCTGCACAGGAGATTGTTGCCGTGGCTCAGCTTCGTATAGGTCGATGATCACGCATGCGCTCCTTCTGCGGCGAGGGTAAGGGCTCGAACGATATTCTGACGCGCAAGTTCAATCTTGAAGCCGTTATGCTCGAAGGCTTTCGCTCCTGCGAGCGTGATATCCGCCGCTTTGCGAAAGGCCTCCGCGCCGGCGGCGGTTCCTTCAAGCGACTTCTCTGCCTGAACCGATCGCCATGGCTTGTGCGCAACCCCGCCAAGCGCCAAACCTGCCGATTTGATCTGACCACCTAATATCTCAAGCCCTGCCGCAACGGAGACGAGCGCGAAGGCGTAGCTTTGGCGATCCCTCACCTTGAGATACGTTGAGTTGGCTGAAAATCGCGCCGGAGGCAGTTCGATTGCTGTGATAAGTTCCTCCGTCCTGAGTGAGGTTTCAATCTGTGGCGTGTGGCCTGGCAGACGGTGAAAGTCCTCAAACCGGATCGCACGCTTACCTCGTGAACCCTCAACATGAATCGTCGCGTCAAGCGCCGCGAGCGCCACGTTCATATCGGAAGGGTTGGTCGCAATGCAGGCGTCACTTGTACCCAGGATTGCGTGAATGCGGTTGAATCCGTTGATTGCGGCGCATCCACTTCCTGGCGAACGCTTGTTGCAAGCGGGAAAGGCAGTATCCATGAAGTAGTAGCAGCGCGTTCGCTGCAGCAGGTTGCCGCCTGTTGTGGCCATGTTGCGCAACTGTGGCGAAGCGCCGGAGAGTAGCGCCTGTGAAAGAATTGGGTAATCTTTTACAACAAGCGGATGATTTGCGAGGACGGAGTTACACATCATGGCGCCGATGAGGATTCCGCCGCTCGAAGTTGGTGTGACCTCGGACAGCGGCAGGCGCGTGATGTCCACCAACGTCGCTGGTCGCTCCACCTCATACTTCATCAAGTCCAGCAGGTTCGTGCCGCCACCTAAATATTTAGAGCCTGGTGCAGAAACCGCTTGAATGGCCTGTTCAGCCGCATTTACGCGTTCGTACTTGAAGGGATTCATACAGTGCTCCCGGGTGCAACGCCCCGTTGCTGCGCGACTGCTCGGACCGCGGCGACGATGTTCGGGTAAGCGCCGCATCGGCATAAGTTACCTGACATGCGCTCACGGATTTCGTCGTCTGAAAGCCGTGGTTTATTCGGCGAGCCGGAGCGAAAGCTGACGACAGAGAGCTCACCATGTTGAGCCTCGTCGATTGCGGCAACGGCGGAGCAGATTTGACCTGGGGTGCAATAACCGCACTGATACCCATCATGCTCAACAAAGGACGTCTGCATAGGATGCAGATCATCGCCTTTCGCCAAACCTTCAATCGTGGTGATCTGGGCTCCGTCAACGGTCGCGAACAGAGTCAGACAGGCGTTCACACGATGCCCGTCCACTAGGACGGTGCAGGCACCGCATTGACCGTGGTCGCACCCTTTTTTCGAGCCAACAAGGTCCAGGTGTTCGCGCAGCGCATCGAGCAGCGTGGTCCGGGTGTCCAGAGTAAGCTGTTCTGCCCTTCCATTGATCGTCGTGTTGACGAGAGTTGTCTCCGTGGCCCGTGCCGCAACAGATCGTGAATCCTGCGACATTGCCGAGCCAGGCAGGCCAACAGCGATTCCCGCTCCAATTACGCCGGCGCCACTGACAAAGGTTCTACGGGAGATCCACGTAGCGCTACCTGCCTCAAGCTCGATCTCCTCGGCGTCACTCTCCGGCTCGCCACATCTTGAAATGCTCATATGTGCCCTACCTGATACTCGTATCTGGTTACAACTTCTAAGATGCCGCTTTACCAGCTTATGACACCTGCAGGACCATACCGAAGCAGCCACTGTCTAGCAGGGACCGCTGCGTCATCAATGTTTGGACGTTTTACTTCACCATCGACGAATAATCCGCCGGCTATGTCGCCTGGAACGGCTTATGCAATCAGCCACTGTTCCGTTTATGCATGAGCGTGATGGGGCACTTCGCTCGCTCAGGCAGCGTTATCAGTTGCAGACACTCAGTAGAGGTCGATCTGTAGCGGGTGGGAAGAGTTGAGAGCATATCTGGCTCCAGCACTGGCTATGATCCCAAAATCACAGCAAAGCGTCTCAGGATCACTGGTCGTCCCCCACCTCGATTTGGTCGAGGACGTCATGGTCGAGGAGACCGGTGTTGAGGGTTAGGAGTGGCAGATGGGCGCGGCGGCGCTGGTCGTTGAGAGCTTTGAGTTGGGTCTGCTTGAGCTTTTCCCATTGGTCGAGGAGTTCGGGCAGAGGCTTGGAGACAAGCTCGGCGGCCTCAACTTGAGCATCCGTAGGCTTGAAGTCGGCGTTTTCAATAGAGTGCTCAATGCGCACGAGCTGGGTGCGAATGGAGGCGAGGGTGGGAGGTCCGGCCGGACCTCCGCGTCCGCCGCCGCGGCCTGACTCACGACCAGCGATCTTATCCAGGTTGGACTCAAGGCTTTCGCCGGTGGTGACGGGCGGATTGGGTTTGGACTGCTGAGAGTTGCCCTCAAGCGCCTTGGCTGCGGGTGCGGCAGCGGCGTGGAGCTGGTCGCGCAGCACGGTGATCTGGTGGATGGCGGCGGTGGCCTTCATGGTGTTGTCATAGAGGGTTTTAGCGACGTTGTACTGAGCGGTAAGGTCGGCGATGGAGGTCTTGACGCGGGGATCCATCATGACCTGCAAAGGCTGAGTAAGGGTCTTGCCAGCTGCCGTAAGGCGGACGGTGTAGGCGCCGGGCAGCACGTCGGCCGGATCGCGCGTCGGCGTGGTCTGCGCCGCCGCAGCGCCGCCAAGCAGTGCCAGGACCGGCGCGGCGAGGATCATGCGCATCGTTGGATCTCCTGTCGTGACGGACGCTACATGCCCAGGGCGCGGCGATAGACGTCAAGCAGCGTCTCCTGCTCCTCGACGTCGGCGGGCTCCTGCTGGCGGATGCGGATGATCTGGCGGTTCACCTTG
>CAXTRZ010000213.1:4072-4897 GCA_964246715.1 uncultured Acidobacteriaceae bacterium
TGATGTCGCCGCCGAGCGCGCGCCGTTCCTCCTCCAGGCGCTCGATCCGGTCGACGATCGAACGCAGCCGGTCAGCTGCGATGCCGCCAACCTTGGTCTCGTCGCTGACGGTGAGATCCGCAGCCTGGCTCGCCATGCAAACTCCTTCCTTAACGCAGGGCGCGGCGAGTAGCCGAAGCAAGGGAGGAAGGCCAGGGCTCTCCCCATACCTTTCCAACTGCGCTTCGCGCAATCCGACCTTTAGGTCACTCTCTCTGGATCGGGCGCCGATCGCACTCGTGCGCTGGAGTCCGACGCTGGAGGCAGCTCCTCCAGACCCGCATCTATTTGAAATTCATAAGGCAACGTCTTGCTTGGCAAAGCCATCAAACGTCGCGTCCCACGCCGCCGAAATCTGGAATGGAAGCACGGTTAAACAAGCGGATTTCAAAGGCTTCGCCTTTGATGGCGTCAGGGGCAAAGCCCCTTGCCTTGCCTCACGGCACCCCGTCCGGCGCCGGATGATTAGCGGCTGCATCCTCCAGCGGCCGCGTCGGCTCGCGTTGGAACCGCGCCTGCCACGCCGCATAGGGCATGCCGTAGACGATTTCGCGCGCGTCCGGATCGGTGATGCTGACGCCACGCTCGGCCGCCTCCTCGCGATACCATCGCGACAGGCAGTTGCGGCAGAACCCCGCCAGTGTCATCAGGTCGATGTTCTGCACGTCCGTGCGCTGCCGCAGGTGCTCAACGAGGCGCCGGAAGGCTGCCGCCTCAAGCTCGGTGCGGGTTGCGCCGTCGATGTCCAATGCCGCCATGTGCTGTGCTCCTCCGCCCGTGCACGTT
>CAXTRZ010000214.1:0-4884 GCA_964246715.1 uncultured Acidobacteriaceae bacterium
GATCAAGAACGTGGATGAGACGAAGGGGCTGATCAAGCGGGCAGCGGACATCCGGGCGCATCTGAAGTTTCTGCTGGAGTCGGATGATCCGAATACGGTGTTCTGGATTGAGCGGAGGGCGACGGGCGGCGTAAGGAATGCGGCGAGGGGGATGGGGCAGCAGGCGTTCATGACGCAGTTGCAGGCGACGCCGATCGATGTGTCGACGCTGCTGACGACGTCGCTGTTTGATGTGTATCCGAGCGTGGTGCTGACCAGCGCGACGTTGACGGTGCAGGCGGCGGATGGGAAGAGTCCGTTTGGGCATATTGCGGGGCGGCTGGGGTTGACGCTGAACCGGGAGCTGGTGGTGCCGAGCCACTTCGATTATGCGAAGCAGGCGCTGTTGTATCTGCCGCCTTCCATGCCAGACCCGCGCGAGCCGGATTTTGCGATGCATGCGGCGGAGCGAGTGCGGCGGGTGCTGGAGATCACGGAGGGGCGGGCGTTCTGCTTGTTCACCAGCTACAGCGCGATGCGGGCGATGCATGACAAGCTGCTGACGCAGGTGCCATACCCGCTGCTGCTGCATGGGACGGCTCCGCGGCATGTGCTGCTGCAGCAGTTCCGGGATACGCCGAATGCGGTGCTGTTTGGGACGTCGAGCTTCTGGCAGGGGGTGGATGTGCAGGGGGAGCAGCTTTCGTGCGTGATCATCGACCGGCTGCCGTTTGCAGTGCCGACGGACCCGGTGGTGAAGGCAAGGATGGAGCTGATCGAGAGCGTCGGGGGCAAGCCGTTCTTCGAGCTGCAGGTGCCGGCGGCGGTGATCACGCTGAAGCAGGGTTTTGGGCGGCTGATTCGGAGTCTGGAGGATCGCGGGGTGCTGATGCTGCTGGACCCGAGAATTCAACGGCAGCGATATGGGAAGGTCTTTCTGGACTCGCTGCCGCCGTACCGGGTGACGGGGTCGATTGAGGATGTGGAGGCGTTTTTTGCGAAGGATGCAGTGACGCGGTAGTCGCAACGAGTGCTGCGAGTCACGTATTCTTGAACCAGCGAGCTTATGGGACGGAATCTTTACATACTGGCGGGGACTCTGGGAATCTTCGCGATGGTGTGCCTGGGGGTTTCGTTCACGAATATTGCGCAGCAGCCGGGGTCTCCAGGTGATGTTGCGCTGTGGCGGACGATGTCGATTGCGTTTCTGGTGCTGGGGATGGTGGTGGCGCTGGCGGGGATGCTCTCCACGCTGTTTGAGCAGGCGGAGCGACGGGCAGACGAGGACAGACAGGCGCGGCGGGCTCGGCGTAAAGGATGAAGGCGTCCTCTGGACGGGGCCGCTACGCGCGTGGCGGGCACTTCGTGCCGTGTATTGGGCTTCGCGTGGTGCTCCCGTTGGTCGCAAACGGAATGCTCGTACAATAAAAGAGTTCGCCGCTTTCCGTGAATCTGCCGGTGGGACCGACTGAGAAGGGAATCGAAACGATGTTTGAAGTGACTGTAGAAGCCGGGTTTTCGTCCGGCCACTACCTGAGGAACTATCGCGGGAAGTGCGAGAATCCGCATGGCCACAACTACAAGGTGTTTGTAACGCTGGTGGGTGCGGAGCTGGATGAGGCGGGATTGCTGCTGGACTTCAAGCTGCTGAAGCAGGTGATGCGGCCGGTGGTGGAGTACCTCGACCATCAGATGATTAATGACCTGGAGCCGTTTACAACGGTAAATCCGTCCGCTGAGAACCTGGCGCGGTACTTCTTCGACAATACGGCGAAGCAGCTTGACGAGATGACGCATGGGCGGGTGAAGGTGAAGGATTGCACGCTGTATGAGACCGACACCAGCTTCGCGCGGTACTACGAGTAAGCCATGTATCTGATTGAGCTGTACAAGTCCGTGCAGGGCGAGAGCAGCTTTGCCGGGCTGCCGTGTATCTTTGTGCGCTTTGCCGGGTGCAATCTGCGCTGTGCATGGTGCGACTCCGAGTATACCTTTGCCGGGGGCAAGCCGTTTACGCAGGATGAGGTGATCGCACAGGTGGAGGCGCTGGCTCCGTGCAAGCTGGTGGAGTTTACCGGTGGTGAGCCGATGCTGCATGCAAAAGAGTTGCTTCCGTTGATGGACGCGCTGCTGGCGCAGGGCTATACGTTGATGATGGAGACGAGCGGGGAGCGGCCGCTCGATGCAGTGCCGAAGGATGTGCATAAGATTGTGGATGTGAAGTGTCCGGGGGCGGGGTCCGCGGCGAACAGCTTCCGCATGGAGAACCTGAAGGCGCTGACCAAGGGCGATGAGGTGAAGTTTGTGCTGACGAACCGCGCGGACTATGAGTTTGCGCGTAGCTTTATGACAGAGCACCGGCTGAATGAGCTTGCGGGCGGCGTGCTGCTGAGCCCGGCGTTCGACAAGAATCCGAGTCCGTTGCGGACGACGGAGAATGCGACGCTGGATCCGAGGACGCTGGTGGAGTGGATGATGGCGGATGGGGTGGACGCGAGGCTTTCGCTGCAGATCCATAAGTTCATCTGGGAGCCGAGAATGAAGGGCGTTTAGAGAACCCATATCTCACGGCGAGATGGGGGCACCTCCCGGTGAACCAAGGTTGGTACGGTGGTGGAAAAGGTGTGCAGCCGTTTTGGCTGGGCGATGACAGAATTGAAGGACGCGAATGGAATTCGCGGATTTCGATTCTGTTCAGGAGAACCCCTTCCCCATGTCCGAGATGCCCGAGAGCGATCTTCGTATTCACTACCATGATGAGATGCCGCGGGGCGCGCGGATCAAGGTGATCGGGGTGGGCGGAGGCGGCAACAATGCGGTGAATCGCATGATTGCGGCACAGGTGGAGGGGGTGGAGTTCATCGTTGCGAATACGGATGTGCAGGCGCTGCAGGTGTCGAATGCGCCGGTGAAGCTGCAGCTTGGGGTAAAGCTGACGAGTGGGCTGGGCGCGGGGGCGAATCCGGATGTGGGGCGCAGGGCGGCGCTGGAGGACTCAGACAAGATCATTGAGGCGCTGGAGGGCGCGGACATGGTGTTTGTGACGGCTGGGCTGGGCGGCGGTACGGGTACGGGCGCGGCGCCGGTGATTGCAAGCCTGGCGAGCGAGATGGGGGCGCTCACGGTGGCAGTGGTTACGCGGCCGTTCGCGTTTGAGGGCAAGCGCCGGATGATGCAGGCGGAGCGTGGCATGCAGGAGCTGCTGGAGTCGGTCGATACGGTGATTGTGATCCCGAACGAGAAGCTGCTGGCGGTTGCGAAGGATGCGGGCTTCTTCGAGAGCTTCCGGATTGCGGACGATGTGCTGCGGCAGGGTGTGCAGGGGATCTCCGACATCATCACAATTCCGGGCGTGATCAACCGCGACTTCGCGGACGTGAAGACGACAATGGCCGGCATGGGCTATGCGGTGATGGGGACGGCGCAGCGTGGCGGCGAGAACCGGGCGAAGGATGCGGCGATGGCGGCGATGGCGAGCCCGCTGCTGGAGTCGGGTGCGATCGACGGGGCGAAGGGCATCCTGATCAACATTACAGGCTCCAGCAACCTGAAGCTGAGCGAGGTGAACGAGGCTTCCGGCATCATCCAGAGCGCGGCGCACGAGGATGCGAACATCATCTTCGGCGCGGTGCTGGATGAGTCGATGGGCGATGAGGTGAAGATTACTGTCATTGCGACGGGGTTCAAGCAGCAGGAGCAGACGGAGCGGCGCGAGCGAATGCTGGCCGGGACGACGCTGCCGACGGCGAGGTGGGAGGTGCCGATCCAGCCGCGGGTGACGACGCCGCGAGTGGAGGTACCGTCGGTCGAGGTGCCCTCGATTGTGCCGCCGAGTGTGGAGCCGGAGAGCTCGTCGGTTGAAGAGAACGAGCCTGAGATGGTTCAGGCTGCGGGCGAGGCAACGAGGCTGGTTGCCGAGGCGCCAGTGAAGGCGAGTGAGCCGGAGCTGGTTCCGGTGCCGCGGTCGGTGTTTGACGACGACTTTTTCCGGGTGAGCAGCCGCGGCACGCAGCCGGGCGCGGGCGCGCCGGATGAGTGGCTGGGCTCGGGCGCGGGGCGTGGATCTCACGGCAGTGACGCCGGGCGTCCGATGCGAGTCCAATACGTGGAGACGGCGGCGACCGGGGACGAGTTTGCGGCTCCGGAGACCGTGGTCCGGGTGCCTTCGTTTACGGCGACGCTCGCGGCCGAGCCGGTGGCGTCCGATGAGTTAGATATCCCGGCGTTCCTGCGGCGCGGGAACTGACGCGAAAGGGCCAGTGAGGGATGAGGTTCCGGTGATCCGGTTTCATCCGGAGATGGAATAATCATGAGGTAAGACTTAGAGTGGCTGGCCGGCTTTGGCTGATCGCTTGCTCCGGCTGTAAGTGCTGCCCGGGATTTTGCGAAGCCGAATGGAGTTGTGGGACGGCGTATTTTCTACCTTGGATTTGAGGGACACGGAATGGGAGTTTGGGGTCGGTTTGCACGGCTGGTCACGTTGGGGTTGGTGGTTGGGAGCTGCTGTGCTGCGTCTGCGGAGCGTCCGGTGAAGCCGCATGCCTCCGCCGCGCACGGGAAGGCTGCGAAGATCGTGGCGGTTCCCGCGCATGGGAAGAAAGCGGCGCGTGGGGCGAAGCACGAGGCGGCGGCTCCGGCGAAGGGTATGAAGGGTAAGGCGGGGCGGGTCGCTGCCACCGGTAAGGGCGGGAAGGCTGCCAAGGGCGGCGAGGAGAAGGTGGTGGTGACGACCAGGCTGGTGCGTGGGCGGCATGGCAGGCTGGTGCGGGTGAAGGTGGGGGAGGTGAAGCGCGGAGCTCGGGTGGTGGGCGAGCGGTTCTATGCCAGCTCGTTTGCGGAGGGGCAGACGCAAGGCGACGTGACCGCGGGCGAGGACCCGGTGGTGCGCGCGGCGGCGATCGAG
Source organism: uncultured Acidobacteriaceae bacterium (assembly GCA_964246715.1). Lineage (GTDB taxonomy): Bacteria > Acidobacteriota > Terriglobia > Terriglobales > Acidobacteriaceae > Edaphobacter. The sequence goes on from CAXTRZ010000214.1 coordinate 4,883, forward strand.
GG
>CAXTRZ010000215.1:0-4855 GCA_964246715.1 uncultured Acidobacteriaceae bacterium
CCCGCGCTCCCAGCGTCGTCCCCGCATGAACTACCACCCGTGGCCCAATCCCGCACCCCTCACCCATCACCACACCCTCTTCAATCACCGCGGTCGGGTGCACCCCCACCTTCCGCTCGTCGAACCATCGTCCATACACCCTAGAAAAAGCCAGACGCGGGTCTTCCACCCTGATCACCCGCGCGTCCCCAGCACTCCCCATCCGCGTCAGAATCGCCCCCGCACCGGATGCCAGTGCCTCCACAAGCGCCCCCTCATCCATGGCAAACACCACACTTTCTCCATCCGCCGCTGAAATCGACGAAACCCGCGTCATCACCCGATCAAGCTCCGCTCCTTGAGCAGCCTCCGCCTCCAGCAACTCCACAATCTCTCTGATTGAAGCCATCAGTAAACCCCTGCCTCGCCCGCAGGCCGCGTCTTCCATCGCCGGTGCATCCACAGCCACTGCTCCGGGTTTGCCCTCACATACCGCTCAATCGCTGCTGTAAACACCGCCGTGTTGGCCACGGCATCCGCCTCCGCATCGCTCGTCCGGATCAACTCAATCCGTTCCCCAAAACACAACCGATACCTCCCCTTCGTCTCATCCCACAGCAGAAATCCCGGCAGCACCGCCGCATCCGTCTTCAACGCCACCTTCGCCAGTCCGGAGGCTGTACACGCCTGCACCCCAAAGTACGGTACAAATACCCCTTGTGGCGGCGTCATGTTCGTATCCATCAGAATCCCTACTGTCTCGCCCTGTCGCATCGCGGAGATCAGACCCCGCGCAAAATCATCCTTATGGATCACACGATTCCCATGCAAACACCGGATTCGGTTCACAAATGCATCGACCAGCGGATTATCCAACCGCCGAATCACCAACCCCATCGGATAACCCATCAATGAATGGTAAAAACTCGATAGCTCCCACGCCCCCAGGTGGCCCGTCAGCACCAGCACTCCCTTGCCCCGTTCCCGTGCCGCCAGGTAATGGTCCAGCCCTTCATATTCGATGAACCTATTCGCCTGCTCGGCTGTGTAGCCCGGCATCTGGCAGAACTCTGCCAGTTGCAGCCCTAAACTCCGGTACACCCCGCGCAGCGTCCTCTCCCTCCACGCCGCATCCTGCTCTGTGTAGGCAATCTCCAGATTTCGCAACCCAACCTTGCGCAGCCGTCCCACTCCCCAATAGGCCGCCTTTGCTACCACAGTCCCCATCCACCGGGCCATCCCGCGCGGCATTGCACCCAGCACCCTCACCATGCCCCACACCAAGGCGAACTCCGCACGCTCTTTCCATGTCGCCAGGTGGTGAGGGGCGTTCTGTGCTTCAGGCTTCAAGCCTTTAGTCTAACCCTCTGCCGCACATCCCATATGCAGCAAGGGCGGCCCGAAGGCCGCCCTGCTACTTCCATCTTCAACCGCTGCCTAGTGATTTGTCTTAGAAACCACAAAATAACGGGCCACTGTTCCAACAAACGGACGCGCCGAGGCAGGCGTTGGCTGATTCCCATGTAGTACCGTGTCGAACGGAATGTTCGAGCCGTAGAACGTCCTCGTATCATCCGTATTCTGGGAGAGCACCGTCCCGTCAAGGTCAAGTCCAGCAAACAAACCCTTAGAGCGCGAGTACGTCAGAAACTCCGCGTTCAGCTTCCAGTCCGTGCCTGCCTGCGCGTTCCGTCCAACAGGACCCGCCGAAGCAGCGGCATCCGCGCCCAGCTTGAACTTGTTCTTCAGCATGTCCTGCAGACCATTCTGATTCATCGCAATCAGCACCAGATCCGTCGCCTGTCCACCAATCTGGAAGCCGAAGCTGCCACCCGCAAGCTGCACAAACACCGGCGAACTCCAGCCTTTCGGCGTGCGGCATGTTGCCACGCCCTGACCATACTGTGCGCCAACCACAAACGCACCCTTCTTAAAACTTGGGATCACAACCACGCACGAAGCGCCCGCCAGAATACTCTGCGGAATACCCTTGTCCGGCGTCGCCATAACCTCTTGGATCACAGCCTTGGCATTGCCAAGACGCTCGTCGAGCTTCGCTGTATCGCCCTCTGCAAAGGCCATCTGCGCCGTGCCAGACATCAAGGCTGCGGTCGTCATCATTGCTGCAAAACGTTTCATCACCGGTCGATCCTCCATAAATCCTCTTCGCTATATCGCTTGTCTAGTTGCAGGTTCGCAAGTCTAGATCACAATAAGCGGAACAGTTCATAGGATGGAAAGCATACGGGCAGGGTTGCACCACATGGATTGCATTTCTGACACAACGAGTCCGCAACGTATAGAACAAAGAGCAAAAAACGGGGGCTGCGAACGGCGTAGCGGCGGAACTCCCATCTATCGTCGCAGCCCCACTCTCCCAGGTTTGTGGTGCTTGTCAGTTACTCTGCATCACCTCCGCATACTCCCGCAAGAGTACTGAGGTCTGTAATCTTGCGTAATAGGGTGGTTAACTCAATCATTAATGCCAATCTGCAGTTTTCTTGCCTTTTCAGCACAGGTGCCGCTCCAGCGTCGTGATCGTCAACGCTGTACGATTTACTACGCCCATCTTCCGCATCAGCCTCCCAATATGGGCTTTGATCGTCCCCTCATCCACCCCCAGAGCCTCCCCAATGTGCCGGTTGGGATAGCCCATCGCTAACAGCCGCAGCACCTCACGCTCCCGTGGGGTAAACTTCGGTACCTCGTGGAGTGCCGTCCGCTGTACCATGCTCAGCGGACGATCCAGCAGCCGCGTCAGTACCTTCCTGGACGCCCATACTGAGCCTTCATCCACGGACTGGATCGCTAAGCACACCTCGTTCTCGCTCGCCGCATAGCCCAGGTAGCCCCGCGCTCCCGCTGCAATCACCTGCTCGATATGGTCCGGACGCGGCTCCGGTCCCATCACCACCAGCCGCAGGTTCGGACGTTCTCGTCGGAACCCCGCAATCAACTCAAACAGGTACTCCGTTGCACTCTCGTCAATCAGCACAATCCCAAGCCCCTCGGTCTTCAGTGCGATCGGATCCTTCAGTGGAATCGCCTCAAACGCCGTGCCCTCTTCAAGTATCGCCGTCAGCCCCAAAACCCGCAGGGGATCTGCCGAGACGACCCCAACCCGCTTCCGGCTGTTCGTTCTCTGCTCGCTCATCTTGCCCGTCCTTGCGTGTACTGCTCTGGATCGCTGCTCCGGGTTTAGTCCTGCTCGTGCCGCCGCTTAGAGCTTCGGCAGCACAATTCCCTGCTGGTTCTGGTACTTTCCTTTGCGATCCGCATAGCTCACCTCGCAGACCTCATCGGACTGGAAGAATAGAATCTGGCATAGCCCTTCGTTTGCGTAGATCCGTGCCGGCAGCGGCGTCGTGTTGGAGATCTCGAGCGTCACAAACCCCTCCCACTCCGGCTCAAACGGCGTCACGTTCACGATAATTCCGCATCGTGCATACGTGCTCTTGCCCACGCAGATCGTCAGCACATCCCGCGGAATCTTGAAGTACTCAATCGACCGCGCCAGCGCAAACGAGTTCGGCGGAACAATCACGCTCTCCGCCGTTACCGTCACAAACGAGCGCTCATCAAACGCCTTCGGATCGATGATCGCGCTGTTCACATTCGTAAAGATCTTGAACTCATCAGAAACCCGCAAATCGTACCCATAGGACGACAAACCATACGAGATTACGCCCTCCTTCACCTGCTTTTCGCTGAACGGCTTGATCATTCCGTGCTCAGTCGCCTGCTCGCGAATCCAGCGATCGCTCTTAATCGACATGCGTTACCACGCCTCCCAATCCCTCTTCATTCGAGCCTCTGTCAGCCCTGACATTGACAATCGCTACCCCCCTTTCTAACATCGAACTACGACTCGCAGGCGTGCACTTTTGGGAATCCCCCTCATTCACTGCACAAGGGTTTGTACTCCGGCCCGATTAAGAACCGTCACACAGAAGAAGAGGCAGCTTTGATCAAACAGGATCTCATCCAGCGAGTCGTAGAGCGAACCGGCCTAGTGCGTACCAAGGCGGAAGCCGCCGTAGACGCCATCTTCGAATCCATGAAGCAAAGCCTCGTCGAAGGAGACCGCATCGAGCTCCGCGGCTTCGGCGTCTTCACCGTCAAGCCCCGCAAAACCGGCGTTGGACGCAACCCGCGCACCGGGGCTGAAGTCAGCATCGCCCCAGGAAAAGCCGTACGCTTCAAGCCCGGCAAAGACCTCCACGTCCTCGACTAAAGCATCGGGTGCCCCATCTGCCCGGCAGCTCATCGACGGGCAGGTGGGGTATCGGGCCAAGCCCGGCCGCCGTACTGTCCCGTAGCCGCTACGTGAAGCTCATCGCATCCACATCCACCACCAGGCTCCGCCGCGGAATCCCCCTCTCCGCCGCAAACCCTAGCATCGTTCGCAGCGCCTCTCCCAGCGAACCCCGCCGCTCCGCCTTCAGCACAAAGTGGAACCGGTAGATCCGTTTCAGCCGCAGAATGGGTGCCGCCGCCGGTCCCAGCACCCGCACCCCCGCCGGCTTCGCCTGCCTGAAGTGCCGCCCAATCTCCGCCGCCCAGGCCGCTGCCTCCTCCATCTTCTCGCTCACCAAAATCACATTCGCCAACACTGAAAACGGCGGATACCGCAAACTCCGCCGATACTGCGTCTCCTTCGTCACGAATCCCGGATAGTCATGCTGCGCCGCGAACTTCACCGCGTAGTGATCCGGATGATAGGTCTGCACCAGCACCTTGCCCGCCAGCTCCCCTCGCCCTGCTCTGCCTGAGACCTGCGTCAGCAGCTGAAACACCCGTTCCGCCGCCCGAAAGTCCGGCAGCGCCAGCGCGTAGTCCGCTCCCACCACTCCAACCAGCGTCACCCCATGGATGT
>CAXTRZ010000216.1:0-2225 GCA_964246715.1 uncultured Acidobacteriaceae bacterium
CATCGACCAAGGCGTCCATCCTCCTGCCATGCCCGCCTACCGCCGCGTCCTCACCTCCACTCAGATCTGGCAGGTTGCTCTCCTGCTCAAGAACGCCGATCAGCCTCTTCCTGACCCGGTCCAAAAGATCCTCTCAGTTCCATAACTCGTGTGATACGAACGCCTTCCCCATAACTTCCAAAGAGTTGTTGCACCATCTTTAGCTCAAAATTGCAGCAAAATGACAGCATCTTCCCGTTGTCGGAAAAAGATGAAGAAACGTTTGCCAAACGTGCCAACACGGGCTTACTATCCGTCTCGCACTCGGTACAGAACACTTTCTTCAGAGCCGTTCGCGCCAGAGTGCCATCTCGAGGCCACTCGAACGATCCAGATCGCTGGGCAATCAACCAACGCATGATTGGGCAATCATCAGACCCATCAGCGTGCTTTGGAGCGAACACCATGTCGTGGTACGCATACTGCATCGCAGAACGTCAGTCTTTTCCGGAACTCGCCCGCCACCGCCGCCCAATGCCGCTCTCCGGAGTCTCCGGCATCTTCGGCAACCAAACCTTCCTCTTTCCCGCCGGCGATCTCGCCGTCATCGTCTCAGAACACAGCCAGACCGATTCAGCCCGCCTCGGCGGAGAAGCCCAGGTCGCCGCCCGCGATCACGCCCGCGTCATCGCAGACTGCTTCAAACTCTCCACCGTCCTGCCCTTCCGCTTCGCCACCACCTTCCAGGATGACGATAGCCTCCGCCGTTCCGTTCGTTCCAACCAGCGCCACTTCCTCGCCAACATGGAGCGCCTCCGCGGTAAAGCCGAGATGCACCTCAAGGTCCTCGTGGACGACACCTGCCCCGGCAACTTCACCAAGGACGCGCTCTCCCGCGAGTCCGCCGTCGGCCAGCAGTACCTTGCCAGCCTGCGTGACTCCGCCTCCCGCCAGCGTGAGCGCCAGTCCAAGGCCCGCGCCCTCTCCGTCCAGATGCATCGCATGTTCCTCCCCCTCGCCGAGGAGATCACCTGCAAGCGCATGGACTCCGGCAAGATGCTGCTCGACATCGCCCACCTCATCGACCACAAAACCGTAGAGCGCTACCAGAACAAGTACTCCTCCGCCACCGTTGAGCTCAAGGACTGCCGCATGCAGCTCTCCGGCCCCTGGCCGCCATACCACTTCGTGCAGCGCCACAGCAGCCCAGGCGCCAACTAAAAGCTCCCCAATCTGACTCACCTTTCGCCTCGGCCTGGCGATCATTGCAGCCGGGGCATCTTTATCCCTATAACACGGGCTCGCTTCACATCTAGGTACCCCGAAGGCTTCAGCCCCGGGTCTCACCTGCCTCGGCCAAAGAGCGGAGCTTTAGCCTCTGGCGTATGCCGTCTCAACCTGTCCCAACTTGCGCCAAACCAAATCCCAAGACACCCTTTCCCCCTGTTCCGGGCATCCGTATTACGTGAAGCGTTGGCAAAACATTCTTTTGCCCAGACGCCATGACAGGAGAACGGCATGACCCCCAGCACCACCCGCAACTTTATCCCTACCCTCTTCCTTGGCACCATCCTCCTCAGCACCGGCCTCGGCGCCACCTCCGCGCACGCCCAGGAGCCCAATCCCACCTCCGTCCCCGCCCCCCGCGACAACAACGTCGTCACCCAGAACGGCGATATCTTCTTCTATCGCGTCAAGGCCGTTCAGCGCGACATCGACGCCGTGAACTACCTCCACCGCTCCGGTGAGACCAAACTCGCCTTCGAGGGCACCAACCTCCTTCCCGAGGGCAAAGGCGAGGCCGTCGTCAAATCCGAGCGCGGCATCATCAACGTTCACGCCGAGTTCAAGAACCTCACCCCCGCCAACGGCTTTGGTCCAGAGTACCTCACCTACGTCCTCTGGGCCATTAGCCCTGACGGCAGCCCCAAAAACCTCGGCGAAGTCCTCCCCGCCGGCACCAAGAACAACATTGACGTTACCGTCCCCATCCAGGCCTTCGGCCTCATTGTCACCGCCGAGCCCTACTACTCCGTCTCCACTCCGTCCGACGTCGTCGTCCTCAAAAACGTCATCCTCAAGGGCGACACCTCCGGCGTCCTTGAAAAGATCAACGCTCACGCCACCCTGCTCCCCCGCGGCGTCTACCAGGAGTCAACAGACGGAGCCCACACCGTCTCCCACCCCATCACCCGCGATGAAAAATCTCCGCTTGAGCTCTATGAGGCCTACAACGCCCTCCGCAT
>CAXTRZ010000216.1:2235-4855 GCA_964246715.1 uncultured Acidobacteriaceae bacterium
GCCCAAGCCACCGGCGCGGAGAAGTACACCGCGGACATCTACGGCAAGGCCAACTTGAACCTCAAAAATGCCGCCGACCTCGATTCCAGCAAGCACCCGGATCGCAAGCTTGAGATCACCTTCGCCCGCGCCGCCGTCCAGGGAGCCGAAGATGCCCGCATCGCCACCCTACGCAAGCAGGCGGACGAACGCCGCGAAAATGAGATCGCCCAGCGCCAGGCCGCACAGCAACAGGCGGCGCAGTCCCAGCAGGCCGCCGAGCAGGCAAACCTCCAGGCCCAGCAATCTCAGCTTCAGGCGCAGCAGGCGGAAGCCGCCGCCAAAGCCGCTGCCGCGGATAAAGCTCTCGCGGATGCTCAGCGTCAGAAGGCTGAACTAGCCGCTCAACAGGCAAATGACGCCGCCGCCCGCTCCGCCGCGGAGGTTACTGCCACCCGCGAGCGTCTCCGCGAAGCCCTCAACCGCATCCTCGTCACCACTGAGACCGCCCGCGGCCTCGTCGTCAACCTCTCGGACGTCCTCTTCGACACCGGCAAGTACAGCCTCAAGCAAAACACCCAGATCTCCCTCGCCAAGGTCGCCGTCATCCTCCAGGCATACCCCAGCCTGAAACTCCAGGTAGAAGGCTATACGGATAACGTTGGTTCGGACATGCTCAACCAGAAGCTCTCGGAGAACCGCGCTGAATCGGTCAAGTCCTTCCTTATCGCTCAGGGTACAGACCCCATGAGCATCACCTCTGCCGGTTATGGCAAATCCAACCCCGTCGCCGACAACAGCACCGCCGCCGGCCGTGCCCAGAACCGCCGCGTCGACCTCATCGTCTCCGGAGCCGCCATCGGCGTACAAACCACCCCCGAACCCTCCGCCCAGTAGACACGTTGTGCGGGTACCTTTCTTGGCTGTCAGTCCGCCGGGTGCTCCATTCTTTCCGCAGTCTTACCGCGAAATTGGGTGGGGTATCAGGCGAAGCCTTACCACCTTCCCCTTTGAATAAAGTCGCCCCCATTAACTCCATTGTAACGATTCACACAGTAAGTCCACCCCTAACCGTCCAAGAATGAATACTTTGAATGAAAAGGGAGGGGGGACCATCTTCAGCCTCCAAGTAAAATCATCCTCATGCCTTCTCTCAACGGTAAAACCGTCCTTATCACCGGAGCCAGCTCCGGCATCGGCCAAGCCACAGCCCTCGCCTTCGCCGCCGCGGGATTCCGACTCATCCTTGCCGCCCGCCGCCTTGACCGCCTAACCCATCTTGGCTCGGAACTCGCTGAAGCAGGAGCACCCGCAGTCCATAACCTCCGCCTCGACGTCCAGGACCGCGCCGCAGTCACGGAAATCCTAGGCAGTCTCTCCGCTGAATGGCAGCCGGACATCCTCATCAACAACGCCGGCCTCAGCCGCGGCCTCACCAAGCTCTATGAAGACGACCCCGGCAACTGGCAAGAGATGATCGACACCAACATCAAGGGCTTGCTTTACGTCACCCATGCTATCGTCCCCGGAATGGTCGCTCGCGGCAACGGCCACGTCATCAATCTCGGCTCAACTGCCGGCCACCAGACCTACGCCAACGGAGCCGTCTACTGCGCCACCAAAGCCGCCGAGAAGTCCATCACCGAAGGCCTCCGCATCGACACCATCGGCAAAGGTATCCGCGTCACCTCCATCGACCCCGGCATGGTCCAGACCGCCTTCTCCGAGGTCCGCTTCCGCGGCGACCAGGCCAAAGCCGCCAAGGTCTACGAGAACATCACCCCGCTCCAGCCAGAAGACGTTGCCGACGCCATCCTCTACGCCGCTACCCGCCCCCCACACGTCCAGATCCAGCAGATCATCATGACCACGATCGACCAGGCCAATGCCACCACCTTCAACCGAAGAATTAGTTCATAAGGGCCAGTTTCGCGTTTTCGTCACAGGTAACTGAAAACGAACAACAGAGAACTACAGATGCAGCACCCACCCCAGCTCCGTCAGCTCTTCCTCAACCGCTGTCAGTGCCGCGCCCAGCGCCGTCCTCCGATGCGGACTACTCGTCCGCTCTGACAAGATCCGTTCCCGTTGCAGCTCCAGCGCCTGCATCCGGCGCTTGCGCTCCGCATCCACATGGATATTCCCCGCCGGCTTCGCCTTCATCGCCTGAGCCGACGCCTCCGGAGCGCTCGCCGCCTCCGCCTGCTGACCCTCAACCGACTTGCTTTCCCATCCACGCGACATGCTCAGAATTCTACGCCCACGCAATCCCAATTCCATCCCTCATTCCGCCACACGCACGACTCCCTATAATCAAACCTGCACCACGAACAGCCCTAAGGCCAAAGAGGAACAGCCCTGAGCCATCAAGCAGATCCGATCGTCCAAGTCTCCGGCCTCCGCAAGATCTATGAAGGCAAGCAGCAGGTCGTCGCCGTGGACGGCATCGCCCTCGGCGTCCAGCCCGGCGAGATCTACGGCCTCCTCGGCCCCAACGGCGCCGGCAAGACCACCACCATCTCCATCTGTACCACGCGCGTCCTCCCCACCGCGGGCACGGTCCACATCGGCGGCATTGACGTCGTTCGCGAGCCCGCCCTCGCCCGCCGCTCCATCGGTGTCATCCCCCAGTACAACACCC
>CAXTRZ010000217.1:0-4826 GCA_964246715.1 uncultured Acidobacteriaceae bacterium
TCAGGGAATAACGGGGCGTTCAGCGCGGCGGCGGGGTGGGATGCTTGCACGGGGTTGGGGAGCCCAGTGGGGACGAACGTTGTGAAGCTGCTGGCGAAGACGACGACTTCTACGACGACGAAGAAGGCAGTTACGGCGGCGGCTCCTTTGCAGGGGGCGGCGAAGAAGACGGCGGTGAAGAAGACGGCGGTCAAGGCGGGGAGATAGGCCATTTACCACCATGCGCCAACGTGCGGTGAGATGCGTGGCTGATGATGGTTTCTTGCATGGCGAACGTGGGCCAGATGCAACCACCACGCATGGTGGACCCCGCGCCAAACGCGGAATTCAGCGTATTTGTGGTGTGTTTTTGCTTGTGGTGGGTAAGTTCGCTGTTTCGGCAACTTTGGCCCCTGGCGTGCGTTTTTGGGTGGGGCACTTTTAGAGGGTTCCGTGGCGTTGCCGCGGCTGACTCAAGGAGTCAAGCCGCGTGGTCGCTCATCGTTTCTGAAACTGTCCGCTCCCGCTTGTGTCGCGTTCCATTGCGCGTAATTCACTCCTTTGATCAGTAGCCAGATCCCCATGGAAAGCATCGCCAGCATCATGGGCGCAATTACATACGGCAGGTCAAACCGTGGCGCGAGGACAATCAAGAAGTTCTTCATGACGAAGCTGGCTCCACCCAGGATGCCAATGGCTCCAAGCGCACGCGGCAGGTAGCCGGAGCGCCAGATCAGGAACCCGCGCACTGCCGCTGCAAAGCCATAGAACATTGCGAAGATGCCGAAACCGTAGCCAAAGATGGTGATGCAGAGATAGGTGAGCGTTGCCTTAGCCTCTGGCGAGATGACGCGGGCAACATCGGCATCGATGGCCGGCAGGGCGGCGGCAAAGTAAAGCAGTTCTCCGGCGGCAAAGATCGCGGTCCCCATGAGCCCGAAACACATCGCGAGCAATGAGAGAGTGCGACTCACGGGACGAAGCAGCGCATAAAGCAGTACATTCAGCGTAATGTCGCAGGCAACTTCGACCAGATAGGCTGCAAAGCTGGAGCGAAAGAGTACCACCGAAGTAGCCATCTGATGGGCTGTTCCTGCCAGGTCGTTCGCGAGGAGCAGCTTATCTGGCACGTAGGACTCGCCCCACCCTCCTGCCACGATCGAAACGAGAAATAAAGCTCCAATCCAGCGTGCGTACTGCTGTGCCGTGCCTGCGTTCATCGATTCACCTCGGAATATGAAAGGGACGCTCGCCGGGTGCAATCATCTTCTCAGCCGGTCCCGGAGCGCGCGCTACTCGTCACAGAAATCGCCTAAGCATGACAAAGACGGTTGTAGCGAAAACCGCCTCCAGGATCTCGTTCACATACGGCGACTGCCAACTGCCTGCTGTACCTCTGCTTGCTGCTGCCATTTATTAGTCTTAACGCCCATGACGAGTAACCACAAGGTGAGCGATGCTTCGCCCACAACAGCAGGTACTACGATCCAAGGAATGAATAAACGATTTCCAAGCGCAGGCCACAAGAAGATAAGGTAAGCGCCACCAGCCACTCCCATGAGCACGCCAAGGATGCGGGGCAAGAAGGTTGATCGAAAGACGAGATATCCGATCAGGACGCAACTTATCCCGAAAGGCACCAGTGCGATGCCATAACCGGCATTGAAGGCATCCGCAGATCGCGGCTGCTGGAACAAGCCTGTGAGACCGAAGTAATTGAGCGAGGCGACCGCCATCACTATGATAAAGATGAGTCTGAACAGCGCCGCGAAGAGAGACAGACTTCTACTTACCGGTTTCAGAAGGGCATACAGAAGGAAAGCAACGGCGAGATCGCAGGACAAGTTGATCGCCATCTTCATAGGAGTCGCGCTTGCAGCGCCACTAGGCGCTGCAAGGAAGATCATGAGATATACGAACCCCGTCACTCTTGCTTTGACGCGAGGAGAGACCTGCTTCATTCCATCGCTCCTGCCGATGCGCTTATGCTTTGCTGTGCTGCGCGTGCGTTCATCGCGTCCGTCCCTGGGGCCTTATACGGTCCTCTTTGGCAATCGGTTCCCTAAAGCGCTGTAAACGCTTCCCAGCGGCAAAAGCGGGGTTCATGGTTCGGTTGCAGCCCTCAACGCAACCAGGAGATCATGTGCCACACGGGGATGAGGGCGGGAACTTGGACAGGAGACGGCCGGGGATCAGCACGAGCGAAGGAGAGATCTAGTGATAGGCCAGTTGCAGGCGGCGACTGACGTAGGTCGCACTTGGCCAGCTTGGCCAATCGGTCGCGTCGATGTAGAAGAGCCAGGGGTTGCCGCTTGCTGTGGACGGGTCGCTGCCTTCGCCAACCAGCGTGGGGTAGAGGATGGTGTTTGAACCGTCCGTGATGGCTCCGGACGCGATGGGGCCGGACCAGGAGAGAAGCGTGGAGCCGTGCTGCATCGCGATGGCGTTATTGCCGGTGGTGTAGGCGATCAGGTATTGCTGTGTGCTGCTGTCATACAGCACCGAAGGAAAGCTGCCCGGAGTTGGGATGACGGCGGTGTAATGGCCAGAGTTGATGGCGGCGTTGAGATCGCCGCTGGTGGCCGGCTCTGTGAAGGCGCCGTTGTAGAACTTTTTGAAGAGGCTGGGAAAGGCAGAGGTGTTGCCGGAAAAAGCATCTGCGATGACGGTGGCAAGTGGCGCCCGGGCGACCGCGAGACAGGGTGTCTGGTTGCAAGCGCTGCCCGTGGCTGCAGCAGGATCGCGATCCGAGTAGAAGACGTACAGGTAGGTGTTGAGAGGATCTGCGGTTTCGAGGTTTGCAATGTGCTGGCCGTTGCCGTCGGCGACAACCAAGGTTCCTCCGCCGATATCGAGATTCTGGTTGCTGCCGAGGATGGCGGATCGCGTAAGGAACGGCTGCACGACCTCTCCGAGCTTGCTGAAGGTAGCGCCGCCATCTTTGGAGATGGCCATGCCGAGCGAGGCGTAGGTGCAATGCCCGGTCGTGTTGCATGTGCCTCCGTGCACTTCTCCGTGGTAGATGTGGAGGATGCCCGCTGCGCCTGCGGCGCTGGTGACGGCGAGAACGGGTCCGCCGCCGGCGTAGTCCTGATCAAAGGTGTAGCCGTTGGGGTCGCCTGCGGAGCTGGACGTGATCTCCGCGTGACAGCCGAAGGGCGCAGAGATGGAGGTGAGCGAACCGCCGAGACGGTAGGTGCCCTGGGTTGCCGGTGTGTCCGTGCAGGAGGAGGAACTACGGGCCGCCGTAAAGAACGTGTAGGAACCCGCGTTAAGCAGCACGCCGAGCGTGCCATCCGGAGGGCCGTATTGAAAACCCAAGGCGGTGCGCTGCGATGCCGTGAGAAGGCTGGCGGCTGCGGAGGCTTGAACCGTGAAGACCGTGGGGGCTGGCGGAGCCGGCGTTTGTGTCGCTGGTGGTGTCGAGGACGTACCGCCGCAGGAGACCAGCGCGAGACAAAGGAAGAGCGTTGATACAACACTTCTGGCCATTCAACCTCCGGCGTCCGGGCGAGCTCGTCCGCTCCTTGACACCAATTTACACGGGAGCGAGGGCGTCCTGATCCATGAGGAGCCGGACGGGGAGTTGCTCACCGGGGAGAGAGGACGGGATGCGTTAGTCTATCCAGACGAGCGTGCCCGATGGAGGGCTTGCGACTTGGGAGCCCAATGTTCTTCCGCTTGCTTGCGAGATCTGTGCTATGGCCAGCCTTGTTGCTTCTGGCGGTTACGGGTGCGGAGGCTCAGAACAAGCAAGCCACGCTGCCTGCGGACGTCCCCGGGGTGGAATGCAAGCCTCCTGTGGCGATGAACTTCGATGGCCTGCGCGTCTTCAACGGCACGGCGCCGGTGCTGATGACGTTTCACTGTGGCGACAAGGGCAGTGAAGCTGCTGCCTGCCATGCGGAGTATCTGAACCTTGCCAAGCCTGAGGAGTACCAGGGCGATCTGATTGCTCCCGGCGCGACCCAGGGCCGATGGACGTGCGCCATGGTTGGAGGCTGGTCCGGCTGGGTTCCGAGCGACCGGCTGGCGCCGGTCCCTTCCACTCCTGCCATTACGACACAACAGTGGCTGGGGACCTGGGTCACGGGGCACGCCGGCATGCAGGGTGACCGGCTGATCCTGACGCGCAGCGCGGAAGGCCACGGCAAGATCCACCTTGAGGGCAGGTCGCATTACACGACCGCCGCGCACAATGTGAATACGGGTGAGGTGAGCGGCGACGCCGTGGCGATGGGACCCTTTCTCCACATCCTCGATCATGGCGAACAGCCAGATTGCGTCCTTGATTTGAAGTACGACGTTGCCAGCAAGACCTTCCGAGCTGTGGACAATCAGTTGTGTGGCGGTTTCAACGTCACCTTCAACGGGATCTGGCATCGCGCGAACTCAAAGAACTAGCTTGGGGGGAGGCGCTTGTTCCCGGCGGGGAGTTGCGGTGCGGGCTAGATCCTTTGGACGCGCTGGGCTATATCTTCTGGACCCGTTGCACGTCGCGGACGCCGGGGACTTTTTTGAGGTTCTGGGTGAGCTTGGTGAGGTGGCGGACGTCGACGGTTTCGACGACGAAGTCTACGACGAAGGTGCCGTCCGTGGCGGGCTTGGAGTCTACGGAGCGGATGTTGGTGCCGTCGTCGGCGATGATGGCGGTGAACTCCTTGAGCAGGCCGGGGCGGTCTTCGCAGAGGATGATGAGCTTGACGGGGTAGGTGGTGGGCTTGGCGCTGCCCGCAGTCTTGCCATGGTCTTCGCCCCACTCGACCTGGATGCGGCGGTCGGACTCGTAGAGAAGGTTCTGGACGTTGGGGCAGACGCGGGCGTGGACGGCGACGCCCTTGCCGCGG
>CAXTRZ010000218.1:0-4824 GCA_964246715.1 uncultured Acidobacteriaceae bacterium
ATGCGGAGTTTTTGGGGTTCAAGGAGAATCTGCAGAAGCTGGGCGAGGTTTCGGGCGAGGATGTCTCGAGCTACAAGGGGTATCTGATTGCGTTGCGGTCAAGGCGGGCTTTCTTCAAGAGCATGGGGGCTACGGCGACCGACCACGGGCACTTGACGGCGATGACGGCGGACCTGAGCTCGGATGAGGCAGAACGGCTGTATGAGCGGATCTATACGGGCAAGCTGCAGCCGGGTGACGTGGAGCTGTTCCGGGCGCAGATGCTGACAGAGATGGCCGGGATGAGCGTGGAGGATGGACTGACGATGCAGCTGCATCCAGGGTCGATCCGGAACCATAATGCGCAGGTGTACGACAGGTTTGGGCGGGACAAGGGGGCGGACATTCCGTCGCCGACGGAGTATGTGCGGAGCCTGCGGCCGCTGCTGAACAAGTACGGCAATGAGCCGGAGTTCACCTTCATCCTGTTCACGTTGGATGAGTCGACGTACTCGCGCGAGCTGGCGCCGCTGGCGGGACATTATCCTTGCTTGCGGCTGGGGCCGAGCTGGTGGTTCCACGACTCGCCGGAGGGAATGATGCGGTTTCGCGAGCAGGCGACGGAGACGGCGGGGTTCTACAACACGGTTGGATTCAACGACGATACGCGGGCGCTGCTCTCGATTCCGGCACGGCACGATGTGGCGCGGAGGATCGACGCGGCGTTCCTGGGAAGGCTGGTTGCGGAGCATCGGCTGGACGAGGATGAGGCGATGGAGGTGATTGGGGAGTTGACGGTGGGACTGGTGAAGAAGGCGTACCGGCTCTAAAGGGCGAGCGGATTGTGCCAGCGGACGCCGGGGAAGCGAGCGAAGTCGCGGTCATTGGTGTGGACGACCGCGCCATACTCCAGGGCGAGGGCAGCGATGGAGATATCGGCAATAACGTCTCCGCTGGCGTGGGCCCGGACGATCATGCTGCTAATGAACTTCCAATGCTCTTCGCCGGGATAGAGTATCCGAGTGTGCGGAAGTGACCGCCATTCATCGACCCGGGTGATTGCTTCCTCAGCGGTGATCCGTAGTCCAGTTGCCACGGGATTTGTGATGACTCTGAGGAATGTGACGACGCACTGGATGGGAATGCCGACGGGTTCGGAGGTATCGGAAAAGATGCGGCCAAGATGAGCCCTGGCCGATGTGTGAAAAGGCGAGCGGGCAGTGTAGGCGTAGAGCAGTAGATTGGCGTCGAGGACGATCAACGATGATCAGGTCCTTCAACCATGTCAAGGAGTTCCTCAATGCAGCCAGAGGTCCATTCCGCGGGGAGCGAAGCATCAAAGGGACGCACTTTGAAGGGCTTGGGCTTCGTGGGTGCGGCTGCTTGATGGAGTCCAGCTCGCAAGAGGCGGTTAACGGTCTGCTTGAGTGGTTCGCCGGAGCGTCGAATCTCTTTCTGCAGCAGAGTCGCTACATCGTCATCGATGGTGAGAGTGGTTCGCACATCATGATGCTTGCATCGGAGGCATCATGATGTCAACAGATTCGGTTATTGATGGGGTGGCGGCCGGTAATCTCGGCGCATGTGGACGATGGAGAGAATCAGCAGTCCGACCGAGATGCCGATCATCATGTCGACAAGCAAGCCACGGCCGAAGTCCGACAGTTCCATACCGGTCGTGCGATTGAGGAGGACGAGCTTGCGACGATGGTGGAACGGGCGGCGTAGACGACGGCGGGGCGATGGTTGCGAGAGAGCGGTCTCATGACGGCACCACCGGTTTAGGATGGAGGGCTATGGCGCTTTTCTTTGCAGCGGGATCGCCTGAAACGGAGTTGTCCGGGGCGCAGATTCGCGAGGGGCTTTACGCGGCGTTGCGGCAGTTGGACGCGAGTGGCGAGCGCAGGCGCGTGTTGGCGGTGCCGCCGGACTTTACACGGATGCACTCGCAGAGCGGGGTGCTAACGGAGATGGCGAGCGAGTTTTATGGCGAGCGGCTGGTGGATGTGCTGCCGGCACTGGGCACGCATAAGGCGATGACGGACCATGAGATCGCGGCGATGTTCGGCAAGACGCCGCGAGGACTGTTCCGGGTGCATGACTGGCGGAACGACATTGTGACGCTGGGCGAGGTGCCGAGCGAGTTTATGCTGGAGGTGAGCGAGGGCAAGCTGGACTTTGCTTGGCCGGCACAGGTGAACAAGCTGCTCCGCGATGGCGGGCATGACTTGATCTTGTCGATTGGGCAGGTGGTGCCGCATGAAGTGGTGGGGATGGCAAATGGATCGAAGAACATCTTTGTGGGAACGGGCGGGGTGATGGGAATTCATCGCTCGCACTTTCTGGGCGCGGTGTATGGGATGGAGCGCATGATGGGGCGGGCGGATACGCCGGTGCGGCGGGTGCTGAACTATGCGAGCGCACACTTTACCGGTGGGCTGCCGCAGATCGTATACGTGCAGACGGTGGTGAATAAGAATGCCGCGGGCAAGCTGGTGATGCGGGGATTGTACATTGGCGACGATAACGAGTGCTTTGAGCTGGCGGCTGCGCTAAGTTTGAAGTGCAACTTCCTGATGATGGATCGGGAGATCAGGAAGGCGGTGGTGTTTCTTGATCCGCATGAGTTTAAGAGCACATGGCTGGGGAACAAGAGCGTGTATCGGACGCGGATGGCGCTGGCGGATGATGCGGAGCTGATTGTGCTGGCTCCGGGGGTGCATGAGTTCGGCGAGGATGGAGCGATCGATACGCTGATACGGCGGTATGGGTACTGCGGAACGCCGGCAACGCTTGAGGCGGTGAAGCAGGATCCAGAGTTGGCCAATAACCTGAGCGCGGCGGCGCATCTGATCCACGGGTCGAGCGAGGGGCGGTTTACGGTTCGGTACTGTCCGGGTCATCTGACGCAGGCGGAGATCGAGAGCGTCCATTTTGCATATGGCGATTTGACGGAGTCTATGGCGAAGTATGATCCGGCCAAGCTTGCGGATGGGTGGAATGTGGTGGATGGCGAGGAGATCTTTTTCATCTCGAATCCAGGGCTGGGGCTTTGGGCGTATGAGGGGCGATTCAAGGATTTAGGGAGAGACTGAACGCGGCGGACTTGCCGGTTGCGGGGTAGGGTGCGTATGCTTGGTTGACGCGATTGGTACGACCATTTGCAGTGTGAAGACGCCGTACCCTACGGAGAGTTTGATGAGTGAAGGATTGACGCTTCCCAGGTTTTCGGTCGGAGTGGGCGACCGTTTTGCGCATCAGGCAAAGGCACAGTTGCAGGCGTGTATTATGGCAGCGGATGCGGGCGTGGAGGTGTCGCCGGTGTGGAACAAGTCCAACCGCGAGCACACGATCATTGGGTCTGAACCGAAGCAGACGCGCGCGGCGGCGGATGCCGCAGTAAAGGCGCTGGGATGGACGAAGCCATACTTCCTGGATGCGGATCACATTAACCTGAAGACGGTGCAGCGGTTTCTCCATCCGTGCGACTTCTTCACGTTGGACGTGGCTGACTTGATTGGGCAGCCGGCTGAACTGGAGGATGTTAAGACGTTCGTGGAGAGGCATCCGGAGTTGATCGGGGAGGTCGCGATTCCGCAGATCGATGCCCCATTCCATACGGATCGGGCATTTGTGGAGGTTGTTGCAAACAAGTTTCTGGCGGCAGTGAAACATGCGGGCGAGATCTACCGTTTGCTGCTAGAGAGCAAGGGGGCCGGGCGTTTTGTGCCGGAGGTCTCAATGGACGAGACGGATGCGCCGCAGACGCCGGTGGAGTTGCTGATGATCCTGGCGATGATTGCGGACGAGAAGATTCCGATCCAGACGATTGCGCCGAAGTTTATGGGACGCTTCAACAAGGGTGTGGATTACGTGGGTGATGTGGCGCAATTCAGCAAAGAGTTCAACGAGGACCTGGCGGCGATTGCCTATGCGATCCATACCTACGGGCTGCCGAAGAACTTGAAGCTGAGCGTGCACTCTGGTTCGGACAAGTTTTCGATCTACAAGCCGATCTTCGAGGCAGTGAAGAAGACGGGCGCTGGTCTGCACTTGAAGACTGCCGGCACGACCTGGCTGGAAGAGGTCATTGGGTTGGCTGAGGCCGGCGGCAGCGGGCTGGAGATTGCCAAGGAGGTCTATGCCGAGGCGTATGCGCATGAGGCTGAGCTGTGTGCGCCGTATGCAACCGTGATTGACATTGATCCGTCCAAGCTGCCCTCTCCTGACGAGGTGAATGGATGGACCAGCGACCAGTTTACCGGGTCGTTGCGGCACGACCAATCCAACCCGGCTTACAACCCCAGCTTCCGGCAGTTGCTGCATGTGGGTTTCAAGGTGGTGGCGAAGATGGGTGATCGCTACCTGAAGGCTCTGGAAGAGAACGAAGAGATCGTGGCGAAGAATGTGACGACGAATTTGTACGATCGGCATATCAAGCCGGTGTTTGTGGGATAAGGCAGGAATAGCAAACAGGAAGCAGGAAATAGCCGCATTTGTGCGGCTATTTTCTTTTTCCGTGAAATCGTACATTGCGGCGTTCGTGACGCGAGGAACACCTTCGACTGCCGTCCGGCGGAGCCCACGCGTGACGATGGAACTGTCACGAGTGGGGCATCCGATGGTTGAGAGGCTGATGTTTAGGGGGCGGTGGTTTCTACTCCCTGGCGGGTTTGGGGTTTGCCTTTGCGGGCGGCTTTTTGCTTTTCGACCATGGCGGCGACGTCGGCGAGGAGCTTTTTGGGCTCGTAGACGATGCCATCCTTGACGACGTAGCGGATGCCGCCTACGCGCTCCACCTTGCCGGTTGTGTCGTTGAGTTTCATCCAGCCGGTGCCGTAGAGG
>CAXTRZ010000219.1:0-4814 GCA_964246715.1 uncultured Acidobacteriaceae bacterium
GCTTCCGCATTCCATTCGTTGAAATCTCCGGTTAAAGATACATGGTGCGCAGACGGCGCCCAGACAGCAAAATGAGTCCCTTTCTTGCCGTTCTCCTCGCCTAAATGGGCGCCGAGCTTGTCGAACAGCCCCTTGTAGAACGTGACCTCGGCCGCCAGGCCCTTGAGCATCAGCCAGCCGCTCTCGGGCATGACGACCTCGTCGGCAGAGGTGGCGACGAGGTAGTCGGCGAAGTTATCGTTGACGGGGTGGCCGTTGCGCGGGTCGTAGATGGTCTGCTCGAGCAGGCCCATGCCGACGCCCATAACGACGGCGCCGAGGATCTGGTTGGCGGCGGTCTTGGGGTTGAGGATGCGGCCGCCGTCGATGACGCTGACGACGCGGCTAACGCGCAGGCGAGCGATGCCTGGGTCCCACTCGACTTCCACAAACTGCACGCCGAAACTGTGGGTACTGTAGTCGCGGGCCTTGGTGTCCGAGCCGAGGCCAGCGGATTTGCCGTCGCCGTTGGCGCTGGCGAGATCGGCGAGCTTAAGGATCTGCTCAAAGGGAACGCCGGTGTCCGGCGAGGAGGACTTCAGGTGGACGCGGGCGTTGGTCAGGGCGAGGTCTTCGGGCTTCTTGCCGAGGAAGGGTGAGCCGGCGGTGCTGCTGGCGGTCGCAAGCAGAACCTTAATGGCGGAGTTGGCGGCGTCGGCGACGGCGGGGATGACCGTGGCAGTCGCAGTCGAGCCGCCGGAGAGCGGACCGGGAACGAGCGCACTGGAGCCGAGCACGACCTGGATCTTGCCGGTGGGGATGCCGGTCTTGTCGGAGACGATCTGCGCGAGGATGGTGTAGGTTCCGGTGCCGATGTCCTGGGTGCCGGAGCTGACGCGGGCGGTGCCGTCGTCCTTGAGGCTGAGGGTGGCCTCGCTGAGGCCGCGGTTGGCTCCCCAGGAGGCGCAGGCGACACCCCAGCCGAGGATGATGTTGGGGTCGCCGGGTTTGCGCATGGAGCCGATGCCGGGAGTGCGACGGGACCAGCCGAACTTTTCCGAGCCGACCTGCAGGCACTCCTTTAGATGGCGGGAGGAGAAGGGCTTGTTCTTCTCTTCGTCGGTGAGGGTGTCGAGGTTGAGGCGGAAGGCGACGGGGTCCAGGTTGAGCTTGAGAGCGAGCTCGTCGATGGCGGACTCCAGCGCGAAGAGGCCGGGAACGGCTCCGGGGCCGCGCATGGGCGTGGGGGTGCCGACGTTGCGCTTGACCAGCGCGGAGGAGACGGTGAGGTTCGCGGTCGAGTAGAGGAAGGGCGTGGCCTCGCCGCAGTTCTCGCGAATGTCGTCGCCGAAGGAGGTGTGGTTGATGTAGTCCTGCTGGAGCGAGAGGAGCTTGCCGTCCGGCGAAGCGCTGAGGCGCATGCGCTGCTGGGTGCGCGGGCGGTGGCCGACGTTTGAGAACATCATCTTGCGCGAGACCATCAGCTTGACCGGACGGTTGAGCTTGCGCGAGGAGGCGGCGGCGAGGGCGGAGTGCGGCCACGGGAAGAGCTTGCCGCCGAATCCGGAGCCGATGAAGCGGGAGATAACCTCGAGGTTCTCCTTGGGCACGCCGAGGACCTGGCACATGACGGCGTGGTGGTTCATGACGCCCTGGGAAGACTCGTACAAGGTGAACTTTTTGCCGTCCCAGACGGCGACGGTGGCGTGCATCTCCATGGGGTTGTGGGTCTCGACGGGCGTGATGTAGGTGGCGTCGAGCTTGACGGGGGATGAGGCGAAGGCGGCTTCGGCGTCGCCGCGGTGGCTGAGGACCTTGGGGCCACCGGGTGCGCCGATGGCGGGCATGGGGTCAGCGAGATCAGTTTTGACGTTGAAGGGGGCGGCGTCATAGGAGACGCGGACGGCGGCTGCGGCGGCCTGAGCGTGCTCGAAGGTGTCCGCGAGGGCGACGGCGACGTACTGGCCCCAGTAGGAGACGGTCTCATCCTCAAAGGGTGGACGGGCCTCCGAGTTGCGGCCGCCGGAGGCGTTGCGGAAGAGCGGACCGATGTTGTCGTGGTGCATGATGTCGAGCACGCCGGGGAGCTTGTCCGCGGAGGAGGTGTCGATGGTGCGCACTTTGCCGCTGGCGATGGTGGCGCAGACGGGGACGGCGTAGGCCATGTTGGGGAAGTTGTAATCGGCTGCATACAACGCTCCGCCCGAGGTCTTGAGAGGACCGTCGATGCGCGGAAGGCTAGTGCCGATGATGGCCGAAGGCGGCTTGGGCGGCTCCTTGGGAGTGTTCTGGCCGTTGTTCTGGGATTGCTGCGGATCGATGAAGTCGATGAGGTCGGCGAAGATCATGGGGGTCCTCGGTGCGGGTGTGCTAAGCGACGGACATGGTGAGGGCGCGGGTGAGACAGCGCTTGCTGAGCTCGATCTTGAAGGCGTTCTCCGATTGCGGCTTGGCGTTGTGCAGCGCGGCCTCTGCGGCGTGGCGGAAGAGAGCCGGCGACGGAGATTGGTGGAGGAGGATCTTTTCGGCTTCGAGTGAACGCCAGGGCTTGGTGCCGACTCCGCCGAGGGCGACGCGGACGTGGGTGATGCGGCCGGACTGGGTCTTGATGACGACGGCGGCGGAGGCGAGGGCAAACTCGTAGGCGGCGCGGTCGCGGAGCTTGAGGTAGAGGGACTTTGAGCCGGGGAGTGGGGACGGAAGGGTGACGGAGACGATGAGGTCTCCGGGGGTGAGGACGGTTTCAAGGTGCGGGGTGTTGCCGGGAACAAGGTAGAAGTCCTGGATGGGGATGGAGCGGGCGCCGCGCGAGCCCTGGACCTGGATCGTCGCTTCAAGCGCGGTGAGGGCGACGTTCTGGTCGCTGGGGTTGGTGGCGATGCAGTGCTCGCTGGCGCCGAGGATGGCCAGCATGCGGTTGTGCCCGCCAATGGCGGAGCAGCCGGTGCCGGGCTCGCGCTTGTTGCAGGCGTGGGCGGTGTCGCGGAAGTAGACGCAGCGGGTACGCTGCAGCAGGTTGCCGGCGGTGGAGGCCATGTTGCGCAACTGTGGGCTGGCGCCGGAGAGCAAGGCCTGCGAGAGGACGGGATAGTCGCGCAGCACGGCGGGGTGGTGGGCGACGTCCGAGTTGCGGGCGAGCGCGCCGAGGATGAGTCCGCCCTGCGGGGTGGGGGTGATGGCGCTCAGGGCGAGCGCGTTGATGTCGACGAGCTGGCGCGGGCGCTCCACGTTCAGCTTCATCATGTCGATCAGGTTGGTGCCGCCGGCGACGAAGCGGGTAGCAGGCATGGCCGCGGCGTGAATAGCCTGATCGGGCGTGGAGGCTGCGGTGAAGGAGAAGGCGTCCATAGAGGGGGAGCTCCGGGTGCGGTGAGGGGTGAGGCTTAGGCCTGCTTGCGAGCCTGCTGGACGGCGGCGACGATGTTGGGGTATGCCCCGCAGCGGCAGATATTGCCGTACATGGCTTGCTTGACGTCGTCGTCGGTTGGGCCGACAGGCTCCTTCAGCAGCGCGACGGCGGACATGATCTGGCCGGATGTGCAGTAACCGCACTGGTATCCATCGTGCTCGACGAAGGCGGCCTGCATGGGGTGCAGATGACCGGGCTGGCCGATGCCCTCGATGGTGGTGATCTCATCCGGATCTTCCTTTTGGCCGTGCATGGCCGCGAAGGAGAGGCAGGAGTTGACGCGGCGTCCATTAACGTGGACAGTGCAGGCTCCGCACTGGCCGTGGTCGCAGCCCTTCTTGGTGCCGGGGAGGTTCAGGTTCTCGCGCAGGCAGTCCAGGAGCGTGGTGCGGGGATCGAGCTGGAGGGCGTGGGTCTCTCCATTGACCCGCAGGGTGACAGGGACCGTGAGCGCCGGGGCAGGAGGCTCCTGCGCGGCGGCGGGTATGGCCGTCAGGATGGGCGGCGCGCCCGCGATCAGACCGGCGGCCCCGGCGGCCGAGAGGAAGGTGCGGCGGGTCAGGGTGGACGTCTCCGCGGCGGGCGTGTCCAGGGACGATTGGCCTCCGGCTGCGGCGTCCTCTTCCAACGTGAAACCGGTGTGCGCCATAACACTCCTTGGAACGATGGGTCCTGATCGTTCTATGCAAGTCTACTCGCGCCGCCGTCAGGATGGCTGGGCGCAGCGCGGGGGGAGTGTTGATCTAGCGAACGGGGTAGTGGCCGAAGTTGAATTTGTACACGACGGCGAGCGTGAGCGGCTTGGAGTACAGGTGGCCGGAGGTTGTGACCGGGCTGTTGTAGCGCTGGTACTGGCCGTCCGCCTTGATGGAGAAGCGGTCGGTCAGGCTGAAGTCCACGCCGCCGCCGCCGGAGAGGACGTTGGAGGGGTTCTGCAGGTACTCGATAGTGCCGGTGGGGTCAATGTAGCCGTTGATGTACTTGATGAGGCCGCGGCCGAAGAGCACGTCGCCGTATGGAGTAAAGCGGCGGAAGCGCTTGTAGACCTTGATGCCGCCAACGACATTCTTTTCATCGACGAGTTCGCCGCTGTCCACGGGGTACATGCCGCGCACCTCCAGCGCCGGATGGACGCCGAAGAAGCTGCGGAAGCCGAGATCCACGCCTCCGGTGATGCTGAGGTTCTTGCCGTCGGCCAAGCCGGTGTAGACGCCGCTGACGCCGCCGAAGGCGGAGAGTTCAAAGGCTCGCGAAGCGGTGGGAGAGGCCTGGGCTTCCGCGTGACGGAGCGAGAGGACGGCCAGGGCAAGAGCCGCCAGATGTGCTGCATGGATGCGTCGCTTCAAACCCACTCCTCAGAAGTTGCCGCATGGAGGCCGCGGCTGAACGTTGGTGGCTTGTGGCCGGTGCTGCAACGATCATACGC
>CAXTRZ010000220.1:0-1376 GCA_964246715.1 uncultured Acidobacteriaceae bacterium
GTTTGCGGGAGACCTCATAGGCCTGGTTTTCAGGCGGAGTTTTGAGGGCGCTCTGCCAGCGGTCGGTAGCGGCGAGGACCTTTGGCAGGGCTTTGCGGAGGTCGCGGTGGCGGGGGCCGTAGTCAGCCAGGTTGTCTTCGAGATCGTCCGCGATGGAGGTGAACTGCTCCATCAGGTCGTGGATGTCCTCATCGCGGCCAGGCTTCTTGCGGCCGTTGGCCAGGGCGAGGATGGCTTTGGTGCGGTCATCCAGGATGCCGGAGAAGATGAGGACGCGTTGATCGTAGAGGGGCGCGGCCTCGCGGATCTTTTCCACTTCGCCATCGGAGAGGGCGGAGTCGCGGTCATTGACCTGCGCGTGGGCGAACGGCGCGACGAGCGCGAGAAGCAGAAGATAGAGGCTCGGGAGGAAGCGCACGCTGGGCCGGCTCCTTTGGCTGCCGAAGAGCGGATTAGTGGGCGAAGACCTGCGCGAGCAACTCGTCATTCACTTTATCGAGCTGCTTGAGCGCGGCCTGCACCTCTGCCTTGTCTTCCGACGAGACGAGGTGGAGGTACTCGCCGAGGTGGAAGGTGGTCTCGTGCATCAGCATCTCAGCGTTCTTCAGGTTCTTGAGCTTGCGGGCGTCCGAGACCAGGCCGGTGTGGATGAGGTCGGCGTAGTGCTGGATGCGCTTGAGTGAGGCGGAGGCGTGGTCGGTGTCGCCGAGCGCGAGCTGCCGTCCGGCGGCCATGGTGTAAAAGTGGGCGAGCTCCGTGTACAGGAAGCAGCGCTCGCGGGGGTCGGCGTGTTCGGCGCGCTGGTCAAGCTGGGCCAGGGTAGCGTCATCGGGAATGACGTCCGAGCTGGCGAAGGCATGGGCCTGGGGAGCGAGGGAGAGGACGACGACAACGGGTACGACCTGCTTCAGTACGACTAGGGTCCGGACGAGCATCTTTCGCATGGGGCACCTGCTTCAAGACGGTTCGCTTACTTCATCGGCTTTACTTCATATGTTCGAGAGCGGTGAGCCTGTGCTTCGCTTCGAACTCTTCATCGGGTAGTGCACCGTTCGATGCTTGCAAAAACCTACGATATGCCTGCTGGGCTAACTTGACGCGGTGGAGCTTGTCCTGCGAGATAGCTTCCAGAAACAAGGCTCCGGCCGACGGTGGAAGAACAGTAGCACGCAGCGCGAGCGCTTGCAAGCACGCGGACGGGTCATTGTTTTCTGATGAAGCGAATGCAAGCCGTTCCGCTGCATGGCCCAAATCGGCGGGGGCGGAGAACTGCGCGGGCTCGGCGACGGCCTGGGCGAGGACCTGCTGCGCCTCCGCGAAGCGCTTGAGGTGGATGAGGGCGTCGCCGCGGGCGTCCAGCAGCATGGGGTCGGGCG
>CAXTRZ010000220.1:1386-4798 GCA_964246715.1 uncultured Acidobacteriaceae bacterium
GCGTGGGTGTAGAACACGGTTTTCACGTATACAATTAAAAAAAGGTGGGACAGGTTGAGGTCGTCCAGGTGCTGCGCGTGCAGGGCGGCGACGAGCGGGAGCGCCTCCTTAGGCTTGCCCTCCGCGTTATACAGCGTTGCGAGCTGGGTGGTGAGGACGAGGTCGCCGGGGTTGGCCTGGAGCGAGTCGTTCAGGAGCTTCTCGGCCTCATCGTTGCGCTTCTGCTGCGTGAGCAGGCGGGCGAGCGCGGCGGTGGGCTCGGGCGCGTGCGGGTTGGCGGCGAGCAGTTTGCGCAGCGCGGCCTCGGCTGCAGGGGTGTCGGAACCGGCCTTGGCGGCGAGTTCGGCGGCGAGGATGGTGTCGTCGGGGGTCTCGGGCGAGAGCTTGAGCGCGCCGAGAAGCTCGTCGCGGGCGTCCTCCGGGCGCGCGCCCTGGTCGATGCGGGCGAGGGTGCGGAGGGCGCGGGCCTTGAGCAGGCGGTCGCCTTCTGGGATGACGGTCGCGGCGAGGAGTTCGGTGCGGGCATCGTCCATCTTGCCGGCGCGGGCGTAGAGCAGACCGAGCGCAAGATGCGGCTCGAGCAGCGTGGGGTCGGCGGTAATGGCGGCCTTGTAGGAGGACTCGGCGGGGGCGCCCTGGTCCAGCGCGTCCTGCGCGGAGCCAAGGTCGTAGAGGAGCTTCGCGTCCTTTGGGTTGGCCTCGGCGAGGGGTGTCAGGAGTTTGATCGCCTTGGCGAAGTCACGGGCGTCCAGCGCGGCCTGCGCCTCCGCGATGACGGCGTTCTGCGGGTTGGTGACGGTGTGAGTGCGGGTATCGAAGTCCTGCGCGTGGGCGAACGTGGGGGCGAGAAGGACGAGGGCGAGGAGGGTGCGTTGCATAGAAGTCTGACCTGTTACGCGGATGCCGGAATGGGCTCATGGTGGGCGGTGGCCTGGAGCACGGGCGCGAGCCAGTGGCCGGTGTGGCTGGCTGGGTTGGCAGCGATCTCCTCCGGCGTGCCCGCGGCGACGACCCGGCCGCCGGCGTTGCCACCCTCTGGGCCCATGTCGATCACCCAGTCCGCGCTTTTGATGACGTCCAGATTGTGCTCGATGACAAGCAGCGAGCCACCGCCTTCGATGAGCTTGCGGAAGGCCGCGAGGAGCTTGGCGACATCGTCAAAGTGCAGGCCGGTGGTGGGCTCGTCCAGGATGTAGAGGGTGCGGCTTCTTGCGCGGGCTGCCGTCTCGTTTGAAGTGGACCGGCCGATGATGGAGCGCGCCGTGGCCAGGTGGGAGGCGAGCTTGACGCGCTGGGCCTCGCCGCCGGAGAGCGTGGTGGCGGACTGGCCTAGGCGCACGTAACTGAGGCCAACCTCGTCGAGGACGTAGAGCTTGTCCACAATCTTAGGATGGCCGGCAAAGTAGACGAGCGCCTCCTTGACGGTCATGCTGAGGACATCGAAGACGCTCTTGCCCTTGTACTTGATGTCGAGGATGGAGGATTTGTAACGGGTGCCGTTACATTCCTCACAGGGCAGCTCAATGTCGGCGAGGAATTGCATTTCGACGGTGACGGTGCCGTCGCCCTCGCAGACATCGCAGCGTCCGCCGGGGACGTTGAAGGAGAAGGCTCCGGCGGTGAAGTTCTTGCGCTTGGCGTCCGGCTGCGCGGCAAAGAGGGCGCGGATGTCGTCAAAGGCCTTGATGTAGGTGACGGGGTTTGAGCGCGGGGTACGGCCGATGGGGGATTGGTCGACGAGCACGACCTCATTGAGGTGCTGCGTGCCGGAGAGCTCGCGGTAGAGGCCGGTGGTGGCATCGCCGCTCTCTGTCTGGCCGAGCGCCTGCTGGAGCGCGCGGTAGAGGACCTGGTGCACGATGGTGGATTTTCCCGAGCCGGAGACGCCGGTGACGCAACAGAGGAGGTTGAGGGGGATGTCGAGGTCGACGCCGCGAAGGTTGTGGCTGCGCGCGCCGGTGAGCTTGAGGGGCTCGCGGCCAGGCTCGCGGCGATGGCTGGGGACGGGGATGGTGAGGCGGCCGGAGAGATACTTGCCGGTAATGGAGTTGGGGTTCGCGGCGACCTCTGCGACGGTGCCCGCTGCGAGCAACTGGCCGCCGAGCTCGCCGGCACCGGGGCCGAGATCGAGCAGATAGTCGGCGGCGCGGATGACGTCTGGGTCGTGCTCGACGACGAGAATGGTGTTGCCCAGGTCGCGGAGCTCCTCCATGATGCGGATGAGCTTGGCGGTGTCCCGCGTATGCAGGCCGATGGAGGGCTCATCCAGCACGTACAGCGCGCCGACGAGCCGCGAGCCCAGCGAGGTCGCGAGCTGGATGCGTTGTGACTCGCCGCCGCTGAGCGTGCTGGAGAGGCGGTCCAGCGTAAGGTAGTCCAGCCCGACCTGATGGAGGAAGCGCGTGCGCTGGCGGACCTCTTCACGGATCTTGCCGGCGAGCTCGGCCTGCGCGGGCGTGAGCGGGAGGGCGTCGAAGAACTCCGAGGCCGCGGTGATGGTGAGGGCGGAGACTTCGCAGATGTTTTTGCCGCTCAGCAGCACGGCGCGGGCCTCGGCGCGCAGGCGCGAGCCGCGGCAGTCGGGGCAGGAGGCGTAACCGCGGAACTTTGAAAGAAAGACGCGAACGTGCAGCTTGTACTTTTTGCGGTCGAGCTCCTGGAAGAAGCCGCGGATGCCGGGGAAGCTGCCGGAGCCCTCATTGAGCAGCAGGTGCTGCTGCTCGGAGAGATCGAACCAAGGGACGTCCGTGGGGATGTTTGCCGCGCGCGCGAAGCGCATCATCTCAGTATGGTACGGGCGGTACTTGCCGCTGGCCCAGGGGGCGATGGCGCCGTCCGCAAGTGTTTTGGAGCGGTCCGGGATGATGAGGTTGGGGTCGAAGTCGATGGTGTTGCCGAAGCCCTGGCAGCGCGGGCATGCGCCGAAGGGATTGTTGAAGGAGAAGAGGCGCGGCTCGGGTTCGCGGTAGGCGCGGTGGCAGGTGGTGCACTCGAAGGCTGACGAGTAGCGGAGTTGCTGCGCGGGTTCGTCACCGCGCGGGACGGTATGGAAGCGAATCTCGCCGGACTCACGGTAGCCGGTCTCGATGGCGTCGACTAATCTGCTGCGTATCTCCGGGCTCAGGGCGAGGCGGTCGATGAGGATGAAGATGGGCTGCGAGAAGTCGAGCTCGAGCAGGGACTCGGGCGTGGAGAACTCGACGATGGCGCCGTTCTGGTAGAGGCGGTTGTAGCCGCGGCGGCGGAGTTCGAGCAGGCGGTCTTTCAGGGCGTCCGTGAGGGTTGCAGCGGCGATGTTTGGAGTCTTCTTGGTGGACTTTGCTGCTTTCTTTGCGGGCTTCTTGACCGGCTCCGGCGTGGGCTCTTCGCCTGCAGCGGCCTGCAGCGGCTCCAGCTTGATCGTGGCGCGCTC
>CAXTRZ010000221.1:0-4743 GCA_964246715.1 uncultured Acidobacteriaceae bacterium
GCATGAAGGCGATGTCTGCGCCCGCGCGCCCACCCTCGGCCGCAGACATCGCCTTCATGCAGGGCATGATCATGCACCATTCCCAAGCCGTGGAGATGACGGCGCTGCTGCGCACGCGCAGCAAGGCCCCCGAGGTACAGTCGCTGGGCAAGCGCATCAGCGTCTCGCAGACGGACGAGATGAAATACATGCGGAAGTGGCTGGAAGCGCGCGGCCTGCCCACCGAGATGCCCATGCCGGCGATGCAGATGGACCACGCGCATATGACGGCGGAACAGATGGCAAACATGGACATGTCCATGGCGATGCCGATGATGCCGGGCATGTTGACGCCGGCACAGATGGACGCGCTTGCCGCTGCGTCCGGTCTCACCTTCGATCACCTCTTCCTAACCGGCATGATCCAGCATCACACCGGCGCGCTGACCATGGTAGATCAACTCTTCGCTTCCGCCGGCGCGGGCCAGGATGCCGACCTCTTTAACTTCGCCACCGACGTAGACAACACGCAACGCGCGGAGATCAACATCATGCAGATCCTGCTCCAAAAGGAGAAACAATGAACGGACGCTCTTTCGCGGCCCTTATCCTGACGCTGAGCGGTGCCTTCTCCACCGCCCAGACCGCTGCGAGGGCGACGAGTGCGGCAATGCCAAATCCTAACGACCCGCGCGCGCAGCTGACGCCGGGCCTGCATAATGCCGGCGAGGCTGCCTTCGGCATGGTGCGGCTGGCGTCGCTGTCCAAGCCGGACGCCTTTACGCCGCCGCCCCCTGCGCCAGGTGCAGACCCTCGCGCCGCGGTCCGCGCGCAGCTTGGCTTCGCCAACTCCGACCTTGCCTTCGCCGGAGATCACCTGTTTCTCGGCAACTTTTACGGGATCTACTTCTACGACATCTCGCACCCGGAGAAGGTTTCACTGATCTCCACGCTGGTCTGTCCCGGCGGCCAGGGCGACGTCTCCGTTCTGGGCCACCTGCTCTTCATGTCGGTAGAAGCCGCGAACGGCCGCCTCGATTGCGGCACCCAGGGCTTTCCCACACCGCCGCCTCCGCCGCCCGCGCCCGCCGGTGCACCGGCGGACGAACACCCAGCCCAACGCCTTCCTGCGGCCGATCCCGCGCGCTTTCGCGGCGTCCGCATCTTCGATATCTCAGACCTGATGAAGCCCAGGCAGATCGCGGCCATCCAGACCTGTCGCGGCTCGCACACCCACACGCTCGTCATGGACCCGAACGATAAGAACAATGTATACGTTTACGTCTCCGGCACCTCGTTCGTGCGGCAGAGCGAGGAGCTGCCCGGCTGCTCCGGCGAGACGCCGGATAAGGACCCCAACACCAGCCTCTTCCGCATCGACGTGATCAAGGTTCCGCTGGCCGCGCCCGAGCAGGCGAAGATCGTCTCCAGCCCGCGCGTCTTCATCGATCCGCGCTCCGGCGCGCTCAATGGGCTGTTCAACGGCGGCACCCATGACAAGGGTCATGAGGCCTCCACCGCAACCAATCAGTGCCACGACATTACCGTCTTCTCGGCACTCGGCCTGGCCGCCGGCGCGTGCTCCGGCAACGGCATCCTGCTGAACATCAAGGACCCCGCCAACCCGGTGCGCATCGATGCCGTCAACGATCCCAACTACGCCTACTGGCACTCGGCGACTTTTTCTAACGACGGCAGCAAGGTGGTCTTCACCGACGAGTGGGGCGGCGGTGTCCAGCCGCGCTGCCGCTCTACCGATCCCCTGAACTGGGGCGCCGATGCGATCTTCAACCTGACCGGCAACAAGCTGAAGCTGGCCTCCTACTACAAGATGCCCGCGCCACAGACCGACCAGGAGAACTGCGTCGCCCATAACGGTTCGCTGATTCCGGTGCCGGGCCGAGATATCGAGGTGCAGGCCTGGTACCAGGGCGGGCTATCCGTCATGGATTTTACCGACGCAGCGCATCCATTTGAGATCGCCTACTTCGACCGCGGTCCCATTGACGACAAGCAGGCCGTGCTGGGTGGAGACTGGTCCGGATACTGGTACAACGGCTATATCTACGGCTCGGAGATTGCACGCGGGCTGGACGTCTTCCGCCTGGTCCCCAGCAAGTTCCTCTCGCAAAACGAGATTGACGCCGCCAACCAGGTTCGCTTCGCCGAGTTGAACGTGCAGAACCAGCCGCAGTTCTCTTGGCCGTCCAGCTTTGCCACCGCCCGCGCTTACGTGGACCAACTTGCGCGAGCCAATGCGCTCACGCCGAAGCAGGTGAGCACCCTAACCTCCATGCTCAAGGGCGCGAGCGCCTCGCCCAAGCAGCAGTCCAAACTTACCGCCATGGCCGCTATGCTGGAGTCCTCCGCGACTCAGGCCAAGACTCCGACGGACGCGGCTCACCTGAAGTCCTTGGCCGCGATCCTTAAGGCACCCACTGCGGTCGCGGATTAGTATGTGTCGACGTGTTCTAGTGTCTGTCGCAGACGTACTTTCCATCATCAAACCCGCAAACTTGCGAGTGGTCGAAAACGCCAGTAGAGAGATTCCGGCTTCCGCCAGAATGACGGCGGTTGATGCAATGAACTGAGACACCACACTAGACGGTAGAGCGGGTCCAGGCTCGCTCCACCGCGGCTACGGTGGCCACCCATACCGCGCCTACGGCATAGCCGGCCAGGAGATCGGTTGGCCAGTGCATGCCGAGGTAGACGCGGCTGAGGCCGATGGCTGCCGCGAGTACGACGGCGACGACTGCCAAGCCGCAGCGCCGAGCCAGCGTGGACGCGGGCCATGCGAGGCAGGTCAGCGTTCCGTACAGCGCCACGGCAAAGAGCGAGTGGCCGCTGGGGAAGGAGTAAGTCCTCTCGTCGCCGATGGCCCATGCGACTGCCGGCCTTGCGCGATGGAAGTGCAGCTTGAGGCCTTCATTGAGCGCCAGGGCTCCGGCCATGGCGAAGGCGAGGATTGCCGCGCGCCAGCGGTCGCCGTCTACGAGCAGGCCCACCAGCACGAAGGCTACGGCAGGCAGAAACGTTGCGACTGCGCCGAGCCCGGTGAAGGCCAGCATCACCGGGTTCAGGGCTGGGGAGGCCCAGCCGTGGACCCAGGCCTGACCGGCATGGTCAAAGGCGAAGACCGCGGCTGTACCCAGGGAGGCGTGCAGGGCTGTCAGCAAAGCCAGCGACAGTCCCGCGCCGGCCATGGAGAGCAGCACCGCCCCGATGATTCTTCTCCGCGCGTCTGCCATCATGCGATGATGCCATGCGTGCTTTGCCGAGCGGCAACCAAAGGGCATAAGATCGCTCCCGAACTTGGTGATGAACCGGGGTAAATGATCCGCCAAGGGGTCTGGAAGATCTCCGTGAAACCGGGTCATGTTCATGGGACCAACACGTATGCCTACGTCCCTTGTTGCATCCCGCTACCCTAATCACCTGTCACGTACTCGCGTCCTCACTGAATCATGGCCAACTTTCAACCTCGACCACACCGTTTCGATCTTAACGTTCCTCTCACCTTTGCAGCCGATGGCGAGGTCGTGTGCGGGCACTGCGTCAATGTAAGCCAGTCCGGTATGCTCGCGCTGTTCGACATCCCCCTGGAACTCTTCACGAACGGGGAGCTCTCTTTAACCGTAGGTGAGTATGTCCTTTCGATCCGCGCTCGCGTTGCCCGCACGCAAGGCAAGGATGCCGGCCTGGCTTTCTTTCTCACGACGGAAAACGATCACCGAACGGTAGCCATTTTGCTCGAGTTTGCCGCGGCACATCTCCAGCCGGATCGTGACATCAACAGCCTGACCTGATCCCGCTTGTGCCTTCGCTCGCTTTCCCCGATCATCAATCCTATGACCCTTCGTTCGCTTCTTCCGGCCGCGACTCTTATGTTCGCCGCCCTGGTTCCCGTAACCGGCCACGTTCTGGCTGGTGGCAGACATGGAGGGCAGGATGACGCCCCCGCGCAGCGGCCTACCAGCACGCCGTATTCTGGGGACCTTTCGATCTTCGAGTATCCGGACCGGGACCAGAAGCTGGAGATTCAGCGGGTGATGACGCTGCTGAATCTGAAGCCGGGGAAGAACGTCGCCGACATTGGTGCGGGGTCAGGCTGGTTTACGGTGCGAGCGGCACGCCGGGTTGCGCCGGGCGGCACAGTCTTTGCGGAAGACATCAACGCGGATGCCATCAAGTACATCGCAGACCGGGCCAAGAAGGAGAACCTTGCCAATGTGGAGGAGATTCTTGGGGTTCCCGACGATCCGAAGCTTGCGCCTGCGTCGGTGGACGCGGTGCTGATGCTGAAGGTCTACCATGAGATCGCGGCGCCGATTCCGTTTATGAAGCGCCTGCGCGCCGCCCTGCGACCGGGAGCCCGGGTGGGGATCATCGATCGGAACGGCAACGGGACGGACCACGGGCTCAACCGCGACGTTTTGGAGCGCGAGATGACCGAGGCCGGCTTCTCCGAGACCGGCCACTACGACTTCACCAAGAAGGACGGGCAGGACTACTTCCTGATCTTTGAGGCGAGATAGCGGGTGTGTGGGGCTGAGGAAGGCGTTTGCCGGATAAGAACAGGGAAGAGCGAGTAGGGAACTGGGAACAGAAGACGGTTCCCCGGCGGCGGCATTGAGGGAGTCGAGGGTGAAGGGCTGGGGCTGTGGGAGGGCAGCGGCTTCGCGCTCGCGCTGCTCCCGCTCTTGGTCGCGGGCCCATCCTTCCATGAGGATCTGTTCGAGGTCTTTTTTGCCGGATTTGGGG
>CAXTRZ010000222.1:0-4721 GCA_964246715.1 uncultured Acidobacteriaceae bacterium
GCTGCTCCGATGCAACGAGCGGAAATTTTAGGCGCTGCTTCCTGGGAGCTTCCTGTTCCTGCAAAATAACGTCGACACCCCGCAGAACCAGTTCTTTGACCGTGCTGCCCTCGGAGGCAGCTCGGCCTTTTAGCAGCCGATACTTCGTATCTGGAATAGCTACTGTCGTTCTCATCGCCTCTCCGTTCCGGCAGGTTAATCGTATTTATGGCTGGATCCTTCCGGGAGCCGATCCTGGCGAGGTAATCGCCTTCTCATCCTGCTCTGCCTCCGCGCGGAGGTGCGTGTTCGGCTTCCAAAATAAGATCGGCTCCTCAAAGTATCTCCAGGAAAGGGCCGCATAACCAACCGTGATAGCCCCCGCAAGCAGCGCGGAGCCAAATATATTCCGCACATGGTCCTGCACCACCCACAGCGCCAGCGTATGGATCAGGTAGATGGAGTAGCTGATGCGGCCCAGATACACTATCGGCCCCCAGCGCAGGAGGCCCACGTACCGCCCACTCAACGCCCAAGCTACGATGCCAACGCTCGCCAGCAGGCACAGCTCGTAAATCCACACATTTGCCTCGCGCGTGTTGGCGATGGTGGAGAAGCCCGGAAGCCGTCCCAGCACGACCAGCGCAATACCCGCCGCCAGCGTCACCACAGGCCCATACACGCCGTAGCGCTCGATCGCCGGACGCTTGCGCCGCCACAAAATGGCCAGCATCGCGCCGCACGCCAGCAGGTCCATGCGGAACGGCATCAGCGTATAGATCTGCCAGTGTCCGCTGAACAACGGCGTGCAGTACCAACGCATCAGCGGCGCCAGCAGGATCAGCCCGCCCGCCGTCCAGGCCAGCGCCGTCTCGCTCAGCAAAAAGACGACAAATGGCCACAGCAGGTAAAACTGCTCCTCCACCGCCAGCGACCACAGCACTGCAAGCGGTCCAGGCTGCCCCAATTGATACGCCACGATGAAGTTCATCAGGAACAGGTACAGGTACCAGCGCTGCATCCAGCCCAGCCCAAAGACGAGCGAGACCAGCGCCAGCAGCGCCAGGTATGGCGGCAGGATGCGTCGCGCACGCCGCTCATAAAAATGGCCGAAGTAGCTTCCCAGCGACCGCATCTTGCCGCTGATGAGAATGCCCGTAATCAGGAAGCCGGAGAGCACAAAGAAGAGGTCCACGCCCGCCCACAGCAGCTTGATCTCAAAAGCATGGTGCAGAAACACCGCGCCAATGGCGAGCGTGCGCACGCCATCTAACTGCACAATCCTTGTCGACTCTGGAGCCGGCTTCTCCATGCCCTTCTATCATCTCACTCCGCCATGTTATCCCGTTGCTATGCTGTACCTATGGCTGCTCGCTGCTTCTCGCTCCTGCTCGCCGTCCTGCTTGCGCCTCTGGCATCCGCTCCTGCCCGCGCCATCGAAGTCCGCGTCTCCGCCCAGGCGCTGGAGCGCACGCTCAATCACCAGCTCTTTAAGACTCCCGGTCCGCCCGGCCTACCCAACCGCTACTACCTCCGTGGCAAGCCTGTCAGCGGCTGCGCCGTCTTTTCGGACAATCCCCAGGTCAGCTTCATCGACGATCCCGCCGGCCCCTCGCGCATCGTAGTCAGGATCCACA
Organism: uncultured Acidobacteriaceae bacterium; assembly: GCA_964246715.1. Taxonomy (GTDB): domain Bacteria; phylum Acidobacteriota; class Terriglobia; order Terriglobales; family Acidobacteriaceae; genus Edaphobacter. The sequence goes on from CAXTRZ010000222.1 coordinate 1,617, forward strand.
CCCACGCCAACTTCGGCGCGTCCGTCCACGGCCACTGCATCGGCATCTGGCTCAACATTGAGTCGCAGGTCTCCTTCGTTCCGGAGGCCGAAGGAGAATCCATCGGCTTCCGCGACGCTCACATCGACAAGCTCACTGAGAGCAAGGAGCTTGACGCCTTGCTCGCTCCCTTCCTCGCCAAAAAGATGCCGCAGGAGATGAAGGTCAACGCCGCCGACCTGATGCGCACTCTGCTTGTCCGGTCTCCCGACTCTACAGGCTACGTGCTCACGCTTGATGAGCTGAATTTGCATTCCATGCAGATCGTCGGCCAGATGCTCGTCGTCGACCTCGACGCCAAAATGCGCGTCGATTAACGCTCCCTACTGCTCAGCAGCTCCTGAATATCCGCTTCAAACGCCTCGCGGCCCACAATGCCCGCGTGCGACACGGCTATCCGTCCTTTGCGGTCGATCAGCAGCGTCAGCGGCATCTCTGCTAAGTGATATTTCCCGCCCAGCGCGTCCGTTCCCACTGCCACCGGATACGTCATCTTCCACTTCATCATGAACGGCCGAATCACCTCCGGCGTCTCTCCGTACATATCCAGGCCCAGCACCGCCAGCCCCTTACTCCGATACTTTTCATCTCGAACACCACGTACCACGGCAACTCCACCTTGCAGCCGCCGCAAGTTGTCGCCCAGAAGTCCAGCAGCACCACCCTGCCCTTATAGTGCGAGAGCGTCATCGTCTTACCCTGCACGTCTGTCAGCTTGAAATCCGGAGCAGGCACACGAGCCCCGGCAGGAATCAACCCCTGCCCCGGAGTCGCGGCAGTGTGAGTCGTAAGCGGGAGCAAGCATAAAGCAGCAAAGCCGGTCGCAAGCAGGCATCTCGTATGCACCCATCTTATCCGGGAGACCGCTTCGTACGAGCGGCCATTTTCTTCTTAATTCAGCAGGAGCATCTTCGTTGTCCGTAGCTCGTCAGGTCGCTCTGAGTAAATTCTCGGATACTTTTAGAAGAGGATACCGAAATGCCAAGAACCATGGCAGTTGAAATCGATGCAACTGGCCGCATTCATCCTCTCGTGCCCGGCTCCGCGTTGCTAAGGGACGCGCCCTTTTACGGGGGCCTCATTTTAGGAGGATGAGCCGCTTCTGCTCGCGGAGCCCGCCCTGGCTGACTGGTTGCGTCCGAAAAGTGAGGCATGGGCGCATTTGCAGGCGGACAAGTAGTCCTCCTTTCGAAGACGAATCACTCGCCGCACAGTAGTATGCTGGCGGAACGATGAACAATCTTCCAAAGACGATGCACGGTGCCTCATGACCACCCAGTACGACTCAGGCCGAGGCTCCTCCGGGGGCTTCTTTCTCTTCATCTTCGCACTGCTGCTCGGTGCCGCCGGGCTGACGCTCTTCCTGCATCATCCCTGGACCGGCTTGCCCGGACGCTTCGCCACGCTTATCGCCGGCCGCACCAAGGATTTCACCACCTCCGTCCCGATCGTCGTTGAAAAGATCCAGCGCCTCAACCGCCTGGAGACGGTCGTCTACTCCCTCGATTCGGTCGTCGAAGGCGGTCGCACCAGCCCCGTCTTCCCGGACGTCCTCGCCGGAGATAAGATCCTCCTCGTCGTTCACGGCCAGTCCATCGCCGGCATCGATCTCAGCAAGCTCAAGCCGGAGGACGTCCGCATCGACGGCCCTAGCCAGCGCGCCATCCACGTCAACCTGCCGCCGTCGCAGGTCTTCGTCACCACCATCGACAGCGAGCACAGCCATGTCTACTCCCGCACCACTGGCCTGCTCGTTCCCGTGGATCAGAACCTCGAGTCCGAGACCCGCGCGAAGGCGCAGCAGCAGCTTCAGAACGCGGCCCTTTCAGATGGCATCCTGGACGCCGCCCGCAAGAACGCCCGCGTCTCTGTCACTACGCTGCTGTATGGCTTCGGTTTTCAACAGGTTGAGGTCAATTAGCCCGTCCCCGCCCAAATGGCAACCCAACACAGAACAGCTTTGGTTGATCTGCCCGCGATACGCCTGTCCCCGCCGCAAAGGCAATCCAAAAACACAATCAAAGCGTCCAAGGAACGTTATGAGGTAGATCGCATTTCAATGCCGAACCGAACCCGTCTTCCACCAAAGCACCATTGCCAAAGGTTGATCCACCTGCGATATCATCCACATTATGTTGTCGTTCCTTCCAACACGCATCTTCGGTCATAAACTGGAAGACGTTCCTATGGCGATCGCGGAATCCGCCTCTGAGGCCTTCTCCAAGGCCATGCCAATCTCCGCCTTAGACGACGAGGAGGAGACGACCATCCTCCGCACGGTCGGTTGGGTCTCCGCCGGCCTCGGCGCGGTCGCGCTCGGCCTCTTCGTCGGCCGCGAACTCCGCCAGCGCTACAAATTCAACCGCCGCACTCCCTACGACTTCTATGCCCACTCCGGCGACGAGATGAAGGACGTTGAGTTCGGCGTCGGTATCTAGCAAAAGCAGGGTTACAGGTTAGGGTAGGGGATGAAACAAGCCAAAGCCGCACACTTCGGCACCTAACCCCGCCCTCTTCACCTTAACGATCCATCCTTTTCCCTCTTCCTGTAGCATCCAATAGGAATGGACACGAATGCCAAAGTAGCCTTCCTCTTCCCTGGCCAGGGCTCCCAATCCGTCGGCATGGGCCGTGACCTCTACGACAATTACCCTACCGCCCGCGCCGTCTTCGACGAGGCCGACGAGGCGCTCGGCTTCCCCCTTTCTGAACTCATCTTCAACGGACTTGCCGAGACCCTCCAGCTTACCGAGCACACCCAACCCGCCATCCTCACCGTCTCCGTCGCCGCCTTCCGCGTGCTGCAGGAGTCCCTTTCCGGCCTTATCCCTGCCTTTGCCGCCGGCCACTCCCTCGGTGAGTACAGCGCCCATGTTGCCGCCGGAACCTTCCCCTTCACCGACGCCGTCCGCACCGTGCGCCTGCGCGGCCAGTACATGCAGCAAGCCGTCCCCGCCGGAGAAGGCGCCATGGCCGCGATCCTCGGCCTCCCTGCCGAGCAAGTCAATGACTGCTGCGCCGCCGCAGCCGATACTATCTCCGCCCCCGCCCCCTTTGACACAACCC
>CAXTRZ010000223.1:0-4713 GCA_964246715.1 uncultured Acidobacteriaceae bacterium
GTCTCGAACATCGTCTCGCTGTTGATCATCACGCTGCAGTCCAGAAACTGATGATCGGCGATCCGGCGCATCCCGGTCCATCACAAGAGGACAGCCCGGCATGAGTTCGCTTCCACACCCGGAAGAGAATGATGGAGAAGTCAAGCCGGGAACGGCCGGGCGCCCGGTCCGGCTCGCGTACCTGGTCAGCCATCCCATCCAGTACCAGGCTCCGCTGCTGCGGAGAATCGCACGCGAGCCGGGGATCGACCTGACCGTCTTCTTCGGCTCGGACTTCTCCGTCAAGGGCTACCAGGATCAGGGCTTCGGCGTGGCGGTCAAGTGGGACGTGCCCCTGCTGGACGGCTACAAGCATGAGTTCCTTCCCAGCCTCCGCGACACCGGCACCGAGGGAGTCTTCACCCCCATCAGCCACGGCCTCATCTCGCGTCTCATGGGCCGCAACGGCAAGCCGCGCTTCGACGCGCTCTGGGTCCATGGCTATGCCACCATTAACCAGATGTACGGCATCCTCGCCGCGAACACGCTGGGCATCCCCGTACTGCTTCGCTCCGACTCCTCCTTGCGCGACCGCCCACGCGGCGGCCTGAAGCTCGCGCTCAAGACCCTCTTCTTCCAGCTTCTGCGCCGGCTTGTGGATGGCGTGCTAGTCTCCGGCACCTGGAACATGGAGTACTGGCGGCACTACATGGGCTCCGGCTTCCCGCTCTTTCTGCTTCCGTATGCGGTCGATAACGCATGGTTCCAGGCTCGCTCTCTAGAGGCAAAGGCAAGCCGCGCCGCCCTCCTCGCCGAACTCGACATGCAACCCGGCCGCCCCGTCATCCTCTTCGCCTCCAAGATGCAGACCCGCAAACACGCGAACGACCTCATCGAGGCTTATACCCGCCTCGCACCCGCTCCCGGCCTCGAACCCGAGCCGTACCTGCTCCTCGTCGGCGATGGGGAAGAGCGTCCCGCGCTTGAAGCGCAAGCCGCCGCCACGGGGCTCAGCAGCATCCGCTTCTGCGGCTTCCGCAACCAGAGCGAGCTTCCGCGTTTCTTCGATCTCGCCACCGTCTTCGTTCTTCCCGCCCGCCATGAGCCCTGGGGCCTCATCGTCAATGAGGTGATGAATGCCGGCTGCCCCATCATCGTTACCGACGACGTCGGCTGCTACCCAGACCTCGTCACCGATGGCGTCGAAGGCTTTATCTATCCGGCGCGCGACGTCGCCGCCCTGACCGGGGCGCTGCGGCGCATCCTCGCCTCCCCGGAGACTGCGGCAACCATGGGTCAGGCCGCCCTTCGCCGCATCAACCGCTGGAGCTTTGAGGAGGATATCGCCGGGTTAAAGCAGGCGTTAGCTCACGTGACCCGCATCTGCGCCTTCGCCCATACGGAGCGCGCATGAGTTCCTCCGGCAAACGCCATATCCTGCACGTCGTCGACTCGATCGACCCATCTGCCGGAGGCCCTTCCGAGGCCATCCGCAGCCTCTTTGAGTTCGCCCCGGAGGGCTACACCGGAGAGGTGGTCACCCTGGATGACCCCGCCAGCCGCTTCCTGGCGACCCTTCCCTTCCCTGTCCATGCCCTTGGCCGGGGCCGCACAGCCCTGGGCTACAGCCGCCCCCTGAACCGCTGGCTGCGCGCCAACCGTTCCCGCTTCAACGGCGTAATCGTCCACGGCCTTTGGCGTTACATCTCCTTTGCAGCCTGGCGCGCCTTTCGCGGCAAAAAACCGTACATCGTCTTTCCGCACGGCATGTTGGACCCCTACTTCAAGCGCCGCTTCCGCCTGAAGCACGCAACAAAGTGGCTTTACTGGCTTCTCTCCGAGTATTGGGTTCTCCGCGACGCCGATCGCGTCCTCTTCACCACCGCCGAGGAGAGCCGCCTCGCCCGCCAAAGCTTCTGGCTGCACCGTTGGACCCCGCTGGTCGTCTCCATTGGCGCCGCGCCGCCCACCGGCAAACCCGAGGCCATGAAGCAAGCCTTCTTCGCCCAGTGCCCAGACCTCCGCGACAAGCGCTTCCTCCTCTTCCTCGGCCGCATCCATCGTAAGAAGGGCTGCGATATGCTCATCTCATCGTGGATAAAGCATGCGGCTGGAGACCCGGCGCTGCACCTGGTCATGGCCGGCCCGGACCAGCAGGGCTGGTCCAGCGTGCTCAAGGAGATGACTCTGCTCGCCAACCTGAAGCACCGCGTCCACTGGCCCGGCATGATCACCGGTGACGTCAAATGGGGCGCCTTCTTCGCCTCGGAGGCCTTTATCCTGCCCTCGCACCAGGAAAACTTCGGCATCGCCGTCGCCGAGGCCCTCGCCTGCGGCCGCCCCGTCCTGCTCTCGGATAAAGTCAACATCGCAGCGGAGATCGCCGAAGACGGCTCCGGCCTTATCGAGCCGGATACCGAAGAAGGCACGGACCGCCTCCTCAAGCGGTGGATCGACCTGCCCGCCGGCGCCCGGCAGCAGATGGGCGCACAGGCCCTTCGCACCTTTACGGCCCGCTACGATATGCGCACCAACGCCGCAATCATTCTGCGTGTCTTCGACAACCTCGGAAGCTGACCATGCCCAGGCAGACCTACTACAACGCGGCCGATCACATCTCGCCGGACACCGCGCCCGATCCTTACCAGCGCCCGGCCTTCTCGCGCCGCAACCGCCTGCGCCGCCTGCTCTGGAACCTCTGCTGGGCTGTCTTCTACCGTCTCTCGCCTCGCCCGCTTCACGCCTGGCGCGCGATGCTGCTGCGAGCCTTCGGAGCCACCCTCGGCCCGCATTGCCACTTCTATCCCGCCTCCAAGGTCCACTCCCCCTGGAACCTCATCTGCGCGGATGGCGTCGCCGCAGCCGACGGCGTGGAGATCTATAACCCGTCGCCCATGCGTCTCGGCTCCCACGCCATCCTCTCGCAGGGCGCCTACCTCTGCGGCGCCACCCATGACTTTGACGACCCCGCCTTTCCTCTGCTGGCTTACGCCATGGAGATCGGTCCTTACGCCTGGATCTGCGCTCGCGCGTGCGTTGCGCCCGGCGTCAAGATCGGCGAAGGCGCGGTGCTTGGCCTCGCGTCCGTCGCCACTCGCGACCTGGAGCCCTGGACAGTCTACGCAGGTTCGCCTGCGATCCGCATCAAGGACCGCAAACGCCACTCCTGAAAACGCTGGAAATCAGATGCTCTGTGATGGACTCATGCTCAGGGCCGAAGGCCCGTCCTGTACCAACCCAGGGCAAAACCGTGGGTTACGAAGCAAGACGCAAACAGCGCGCTGACGGCGCGACCTAATGACTCTCTGAACAAGAGATCGTTTTTGAAAGGGCGGGAATTTAGTTCCGCCGTAAGTCAGCCATGGCAACTCGGTTTGGTACCTGAGGGAAATTGTGCCGACTTGATCAGAGGTTTCCTCGAGCAAACCACAGCCGGGGAGACTCGCTTACGACTGCCGCCGCAGCTTTGCCAGCAGATCCGTCGGATGGACGGGCTTGGCCAGAATCTCAAACTCATGTCCCTGCGCCCGCGCCTTCTCCAGCAGATCCGCCGTCGCGGCCTGTCCGGAGAACAGCAGAATCTTGCAGCTCGGCAGCTTGGCCCGCGTCGCGATCGCCGCTTCAATTCCGGTCATCCCGGTCATGATGACATCAGAGATCAGCATATCCGGCTTAAAAGTGTCCAGGCTCTCAATCGCCTTCTCTCCGCTATACACTGCCCGCGCTTCAAAGCCCGCCTGGTTGAGAATGATAGCCAGAGTATTGGCAATGACCTGTTCATCGTCCGCGACGAGGACGCGAGGTTTCAAAGATGCTGCAGACGTTGCATCAGACATAACGTGTTTTATCCCCAGGGAGTCTTGCTGGCTTGGTTTTCATTCGTACGGCGTACCGTGTCGGCCGTCTTCCGCTTCAACCCGCTTTACCGTTATATCAGTAAAGTGGTGGTAGGCTAGTCTTCCGCCCATCGGCCCGGGCCGCCAAATGGAAAGTTCGAGAACCAGATATGTCGGAAGTCATCATACGCGCGGAAGGCGTGGAGAAGTATTACGCGCAGCCCAGCGAGAACCGAATCCAGGTCATCGCGCCCACGGACCTCTCCATCGTCAAGGGTGAGATCGTCGCGCTCCTGGGCCCTTCCGGCTCCGGCAAATCCACCCTGATGCGCATGATGACCGGCCTCTCTGAGCCCTCCGCCGGTCAGGTCCTCTGGCACGAGCAGCCCATCCAGACCTCCGATGTCAACGTCTCCATCGTCTTTCAGAGCTTCGCCCTCTTCCCCTGGCTCACCGTCCTGGAAAACGTGGAAGCCGTCCTCAAGGCCCGCGGCATGGAGCCCGGCGAGCGCCGCCGCAAGAGCCAGAAGATGCTCGACACGGTCGGCCTCGACGGCTTCCAGGCCGCCTACCCCAAAGAGCTCTCCGGCGGCATGCGCCAGCGCGTCGGCTTCGCCCGCGCCCTCGTCGTCGAACCTGAAGTCCTCTTCATGGACGAGCCCTTCTCCGCGCTGGACGTCCTGACCGCGGAGAACCTTCGCTCTGAACTCCTGGAGCTCTGGCAGAAGAAGACCATCCCCACCCAGTCCATCTTCATCGTCACCCACAACATCGAGGAAGCCGTCCTCCTCGCTGACCGCATCATCGTCCTCGGCCGCAATCCCGGCCGCGTCCGCACTGACTTCAAGGTCGGCCTCATGCATCCGCGCGACCGCAAATCCATGGCCTTCACCCAGCT
>CAXTRZ010000224.1:0-292 GCA_964246715.1 uncultured Acidobacteriaceae bacterium
ACTTATAGCTCGAAGGAACCCATGCGCATGCGCCGCCATCGGGATGCCGTCCACCGTGACTAGAAGGTCGACCTTATCTATGGCCTCATCGATTCTGAGTGGTCCGCGACCAACATGGTTCACCGCTCTGATGATCAGATCATTCCGGAGAAGCCGGCCGGTGATGGCAAGATTGCGGCTCAGAAGCGATGGCTCTTGGCTTGTGACTTCGAACTCGCATGTTTCGTCGCGGATAATTGATTCGAGTGAGATCGGCGACGGCCAGATCTCATCGATGTCGCCAAGCTTTTCA
>CAXTRZ010000224.1:302-4675 GCA_964246715.1 uncultured Acidobacteriaceae bacterium
CTAATAGACAAGCCAGATATTCTGCCACTTTCCAGGCGTTTGAATTTTTCAGTCGCTCCCCATTGAAGAGCTTTTCGGTGCCGATCCATTCTCGAGTCCAAAGGGACGTCTCCCAAAACGAGGATTCATAGATGTTGCTTTCCGTCGTCGCCGGTCTGAACCCTGCCGCGACTTCCTCGACCGCAAAGACGATGGACCAATTACCGACCATTGCCGTGCCCGTTTGAGTCGAAGCAAGGAGGGTATCCGCCTCTGGGCGAGTAATGCGAGCACGGACGCAGAGAACGGAGGAGTCATAGATCGCATGCTCATAATATGCAGGCACGCTCAGCAGATCGATTTCACGCCCATAGATGAAAGACGTATAGAGATTGCACCATTGCGTCCCTCGTAATTCTGCGATGACGTGGAGCGTTGCATGTGTATACGTTGGCTGCAACATTTCTGCCGCTGCCTCAAATGCCTGGAAGTTTGACATGATTCTGGTCTTTCAACTCGATACAAGAGACTTGCTTTGTAAATGAAGAGTAATTGACTACAGCCAGCAAGTGCTAGATGGCGGTTTCAGTAGCTTTCCTCTTGAGTAGTTTCGCCCAATTTTTGCATCCTCCTGTGCTCGGCGAGTCGATCAACAGCCGCTAGTTTGTGCGAGGGAGCAAGATGAGCATAACGGGTTGTCATCTTGATGTACTTATGGCCTGCTAACTCTTGTACCGTCCGCAGATCAACTCCGGCCATTACAAGCCGAGAAATGTATGTGTGCCGGAAAATGTGCCAGGTCACATCGTGCAGGGCTGGATTCTTCTTGATGGCTTCTTCCATCACAAGTTCAAACCACGCTCGCGGAGAAATCATCGGCTCACCGTATCGTGTAAGGCAAACCTGTTTCGAGTCAGGATTGCGCCTGATCCGCAGCTCTTCAAGAGCTTTAATCGCAGAGGCCGTCAGGATTACAACCCGAGCTGTTCCGTTCTTCGTCCTCAGTAGGAGCAACTGACGGCGCTCCAAGTCCACGCGGTCCCATTCCAAAGAATACTGCTCGCCCCCGACGCATTCCGGTTTCAAGAGCCAGTGTGAGTTCAGACTCGTGAATAGGGCATCGCTCGCGAACGACCCGCCGAATTAAAGCCTCTTCTTCGTACGTGACGAAGCGTACTCGGCCGTTATCTTCGCGGTGCAGGCGAACGAGACGAGCGGGGTTTTGCTCAACCTTTCCATTGCGAATGGCCTCTTGAAAGATCATCGACAGCGTACCGCGATATCGGTTGATTGTTGTCTTGGTCAGGTCGTCCCGCGTATCGAGATAGGCTTTGATCGACTGTGGGGTAATTTCCGTTACGGGTGTCTTCCCGAAGACGGTAAGCAACTTTCCGATGGTGGAGCGGTCGCCAGGATAAGAGGCCTTATGTTCTTTGGAGTAGACGAGAGCATCGTCGGCAATTTCCTCGAAGAGGACGGCCCGGCGTGACCGCATCGGAGCGGCGACCAACTTTTTCGCGGTGTCTTCGACCTTCCACGTAGTAGTTGATCCACCAAATTCCGCTATCGACGGGATGCTCGTATACTCCCTTAATCGGCTTCGGTTTCTTGCTCGATGCGTTTGCCACGGGGCTTTCTCCTTCAACATCCTGTTACTTAATAATGACATCGAAAGTGGGTAATGGTGGCTGTTTTGATGGCTGTTCAAATTGAGAATCCATGCGATTCACTGCAACACGCTGCGGTCAGCAGTTCAGCAAATCTTTTGTAATCAACATCCATGCAACGCATTGCAAGCCGCTGCAAACCCAGAAATGCGCCTGTTAACCGAAGGGTTGTAGGTTCGAGTCCTACCTCAGGAGCCATCAGATGAACAAGATAGAAGCAAAGTAGCCTTCAGCAAAGGCCCGAAATCCAACCCATTGTGGGGGTTTGGGTACCCCGGTTCAAAGTCACTCGCAATACTGAGCGATCCCGAGCGATACACCCGCCCGCTCCAGCGAGGTCGACGGAATGAACAATTCCTGATCGTCGGCCATTGTGTTAAATGTGCTCCCTTACTAGAAGCCGATTTGCCGGTACTTATCCGGTTCGGTGAGTGCATTAGCGATAATGTGCTCATCGACGGGCCGATCCCACAACCCATGTTCAAGGCTCGACTTCCATGCCCGGCTTTCAGAGATCGATTGCCTCACATTGATCCCTGGTCGGAGAGCGTGACTTGAGTACACCACCCAGCGTAGTCCGTGGGCTGTCCAAGACGATACGAGGCGCAAGGATAATCAGGATTCCGAATGCCTCGCATATCGTCACGGTTGAAGTCCCTACTGCGGTGAATCAAACCCTAGCTGCATTTTTGAGCTCACTCGAGAAATAGCCAGTCAAGCGTCATTGTGTCAGCTCATTCCGGCCGCCAGAAAGCTCGATCGATGCGTTTAGGCCGATGCACTCATTGAGTGTCGCTTCGAGAGGCTCGTCGAGGACATCCGCTCGCTGCTGCGCGCGTGGGGCGGACGCAAGGGGCAGCGTGCGGCGGTCTGCATCGACAGCCGCACGCTGCAGTCTACGGCCCGAGTCTGGAGCCCGGGCGGGCTACGATGGCGCCAAGCGGCGCAAGGGATCGAAGGTGCCTATCGCTGTCGATACGCAGGGACACCTGCCGGCGCTGAGCAAGACGCCGACCGCGACCGGGTTGCCCCCTTGGTCGAAGAGATCCAGCAGGTCCCCGGTCACGCCGTGAGCTTGCCTGCGTGGATCAAGGCTATACCGGGCCGAACGCCGCCCAGGCCGCGGAGCAACACGGCTTGAAGCTGGAGGCGGTCAAGCACCCGATGGAAAATGCGGCTTCGTGCTGCTGCCGCGCCGGTGGGTCGTCGAACACAGCTTCGCCTGGGTGGCGCGCTTCCCGACGCCTCCCCACGAGACTATGAACTCCTCGACAAAACGCTTAACGGCTTGCACCGGCTCGCATTCGCCATCCTCATGCTGCGCAACCTGACGCAAACCCTAGGAGAAAGTTCATCACACGCTCTAGACTGATAGCCGTGGATATCGAGTGCATTACCGACACGCATGTGGACCCTCCGGCGGACCTGAAACCGGTTCGCCGGGCGCTGCTTTCTGTTACCGACAAGACTGGGTTGGTGGAGTTTGCCCGCGCGCTGGCTGGGCATGGGGTGGAGTTGGTTTCGACCGGCGGGACGGCCAAGGCGCTGCGCGAGGCGGGGCTGGCGGTGCGCGATATCTCCGAGCTGACGGGGTTTCCGGAGATGCTGGATGGGCGGGTAAAGACACTGCATCCGAAGGTGCATGGCGGGATTCTGCACATCCGGGCTAATGAAGGTCATGTAGCTGCGGTCCGGGAGCACGCAATCGAGCCAATCGACATGGTGGTGGTGAACCTGTATGCGTTTGAGAAGACGGCGGCGAAGGCCGGCGTCTCCACCGCGGAGATCGTCGAGAACATCGACATCGGTGGACCTTCCATGGTGCGGTCTGCGGCGAAGAACTATGAGGATGTGGCGGTTGTGACGGCGACGGGGGACTACGAGGCTCTGGCTGCGGAGATGGCGGCGAATGCTGGGCAGCTCTCGCGGGCAACGCGATGGAGGCTGGCGAAGGCGGCGTTTGCGACGACCGCGGCGTACGACGCGGGGATCGCGTCGGCGCTGGAGGCGCTGACGGAGAGCGATGACCCGCGTGCGGCGGCGGCGTTCGATGCGGAGGCGCTGCCGCAGACGGTGAGGATCATCCAGGCGCAGACGGCGGTACTGCGGTATGGGGAGAATCCGCACCAGGCTGCGGCGCTGTATGCGGATGGGAGCGGAACGGGGGTCGCGGGGGCGAAGCAGTTGCAGGGCAAGGAGCTCTCCTACAACAACCTGGTGGATCTGGATGCGTGCTGGGAGTTGGTGTCGGAGTTCGACGAGACCGCGGTGGTGATCATCAAGCACACGAATCCGTGCGGAGCTTCGACGGGAGCGACGGTGCTGGAGGCCTATACGAGGACGCTGGCTGCCGATCCGGTGTCGGCGTTTGGGGGCGTGATTGGGATCAATCGGGAGGTCGATGCGAGCGCGGCTGAGGAGATTGCCAAGTTGTTTGTTGAGGCGATTGTCGCGCCGGGGTTCACGGAGGAGGCGCTGACGCGGTTTGGGGCGAAGAAGAACCTGCGGCTGATCAGGATTGCTCCGGCAAAGACGCCGAGGGTGATCAAGCAGATCTCAGGTGGGCTGCTGGTGCAGTCGGCTGACGACAAGCGGATTACGATCGCGGAGCTGAAGACGGTGACGAAGCGGACTCCCACGCCGGAGGAGCTGCGGGCGCTGCTGTTTGCGTGGACGATCTGCAAGCATGTGAAGTCAAATGCGATTGTGTATGCGCGATCTTTTGAG
>CAXTRZ010000225.1:0-4666 GCA_964246715.1 uncultured Acidobacteriaceae bacterium
TTTTGGGGATGCATCCTCAGCTCTTTGTGGGGTTGCTGGTGTGCCTGATTCTTCTCGCGGCTTGCGGGTATGCCTTCTTGAAGCACTAGAAATCCATAAACATGCGCCGAAGAAAGAGGCCACGGTCAATGACAAACCAGCGCAAGTCCGACTATCCCATTCACGAGATGTTCCTCAACCGCTGGTCGCCGAGAGCCTTTACGCGTCAGCTAATCACGCGGGAAGAACTTCTGACCATGTTGGAAGCGGCTCGCTGGGCGGCCTCATCGTACAACTCTCAGCCATGGCGCTTTCTCTATGCCTTGCGTGATACGCCCGCATGGGAGCGCTTTCTGAACCTTCTTGTGCCGTTCAACCAGTCCTGGGCGAAAGATGCTTCTTCACTGGTCTTTCTCGTATCGAACTCGACCATGCGATCCCCTCGAAGCGGTGACGAAGTTTCGTCTCCGACACATTCGTTCGATGCCGGCACCGCTTCCGGCTACTTCGCACTCCAAGCTTCCCTGATGGGATGGTGCGTGCACGGCATGGTGGGCTTTGACGCTGACCGCGCCTTTAGAGACCTGAGTGTTCCGAATGGTCATAAAGTCGAAGCTGTCTATGCGGTCGGTAGGAAAGCCGATCCAGCGGGTCTGCCGGAAGAACTGCGTATCCGCGAACTGCCCAGCGACCGGCGCCCCTTGGAAGAACTAGCTTTTGAAGGTGAATTCCCGCAGTGAACGCGTAAGTACCGGTAAACGCCCTTGTGATCAGTTAAAACTGCGAGGAAATACTCCTATAAGGGGCGCACGATGCGAACATCCCGACGATCGAGTGCGTGTTACAGGCATCCATGATCATGCGCCACGCTCCGCATCAATCTGCTGCACAGATTCCCGGTGCATCAAGGCGACAACAGATTGACCAGCGTTTTCAAGCTGCTTTGCACTCCTGAAAGGCCTTTTTCCGGCTTCATTCTGCCGCTCTCTTGGAGAGCGATGAGACCGTGCATCGTTGCAAAGAGTAGTCCGGCAAGGGTGGTGTCGGGTATGTCCGGCAATGTCTGCGCGGCCTGACATTCCCGGACAATCACAATGAACTCGGCGAAAGCTGCTAGAGCAGTCTTCTCAAGTTCACCCTTTTGTGCGGCGATGGCTGGATCGTTGAAAAGCAGCCTATAGCGTGCCGGATGGTTTACGCTGAAGTCGATTACTACATTGAGCGCTTTCATCAGTTTCGCGGCTGGCTTTATTGAACTTTGACGGACAGCACTGAAACCTTTCGTCAGCATCACGAAGTCGGCCGTGGCGACGGCAGCCAGCAATGCATCCCGACTCTTGAAATGCTTATAGGGAGCATTATGAGATATCCCCGAGGCATGGCCGACCGCGCGTAGCGTTACGGCGTCCTCGCCACCGGAATCAAGTAGCGCGGTTGCAGCAAGAATTAGTTTCTTGTCCGTCGTTACCGCAGCTGAGCTGACTCTTCGCTTGGCTGCAAACGGACGAGCGTCCTGGAGTCGTTCCATAGTTTGGCTGCCCTCTGTTCGTCATAGGACATTTTAGAGGATCGTGTCTCGTTCAATTCACCATCGTTCGACTGGAGATACTTGCCGGACGCGTTTGCATAAATGGGATCGGCTGCAATTTGCGCGAGGGAGGCACCGGAGAAACTGACAGAGCCTTGCGTTACACCGATGCGCTTCATGAGGCCCTTCATGAGCGAAGTCTTTGCAAGCCATTGAACGGGTTTAGGCATCGTTCTCAGCAGTCCCGTCTCAGGGATGGAGCCGGGGTCGAAGGCAATCGATGCAATTGAGCTGCCAGCGCGCCGTAACTTGCGGTGTAGTTCATAGGCATACAGCATGGTGCAGAGCTTTGAGGTTGAGTAGCGTATCCCCGCAGAGAGTGGTTTCTTGCCATCTTTTCCATCGTTGGCGAGGGCAATCGCGTTCGGCTCAACCGCTTTGCCAACCATCTTTCCATCGGTCGTATTGGGATCATGCGTTCCACTTGCGGTGAACACGATGCGTCCGCCTTCTGCCATGCGATCAACAAGCAGCTCGACCAGCAGGAAATGTCCGAGACAGTTGGTAGCGAAGGTCGTTTCGTAACCATCGTCGCTGTAGGTTGTCGGCCCATTGTGTCTGCCGCCGGCATTGCATAGGAGCGCACCTAATGGGGCCACCTTGCCGCTGTCGAGCAGAGTTCGGAACTCCGCTGCGGCCTTTCTGACCGACATCAGCGACGAGGTATCCAGCTTAAGCGTCGTGACCCTTACCCCGTAGCTCGTCCGGAGGTCCTGTGCCGCGGGCTCCATCCGCTCTATGCTCCGTCCGGCAAGAATGAGATCGCAGCGCGAACGAGACGCCAGTTGTTTAGCGCATTCGAAGCCGATACCGGCATGACCGCCGGTGATGAGAACTGTGGACATATCGAACCTCCTTTAGGTTGACAATGTCAACCTTACTCTAGGAGGTGTACAGTGTCAACCTGAGCGGCAATCCAGGTGACGTTCCCGCGCCCTGTTCAAGAAATCGAAATATGCGCGCAATTAGAAGCGCATAGATGACCAAAAGCCGATTTCGCCTTCTTCAGGATCGTCAGTTGGAGGGGTCAGGGTAGAAGGATAAGTTTTCCCCGCGCCTGATGGCCTTCGCTGACGGAGAGCGCCGTCTTCCACTCGTCAAGAGAGAATGTGCGGGCAATCGGAATGGAAAACCTGCCCTGCGCAGCCAGGTCTGCAAACTCCGTCAAAACGTCATACCGAATGCGCATGCCGGGCTCCTCAAGATTCGATCGAACACCCAATGTTTTTGCAGCTGCGAAGTCGCTGATCGTCATCACGCGCCTTGGGTCACCGGCTATCTGAACGAGCGCGGGCAGAGCACCGCTTACGGGCGCGGCATCAAGGATCAGGTCCGGCGACTTACCCGGTAATGCCGAAACTCTCCCCGGCAAGCCGTCGCCATAGGCTGTTACGACGGCGCCGAGATCGCGCAGTTGATCCGCGAAAGTGGCCCCGGCAGTTGCAATCACACGTGCCCCGCGCAACAACGAGATCTGAACCGCTGCGAAACCGACCGTAGTCCCCGCACCATTGATCAGCACCGTCTTCCCGGCTTCGACGCCGAGGCAATCCAGGCTGCCGTAGGCAATCGCGACGGCCATCGGCAGAGCCGCAGCACGCACAGCGTCTAGCCCATTCGGAACAGGAGTCCAGTGCTGCAAGATCGCGTGATCGGCAGCTCCCGCACTGGCGGTGGCCACGAAATCGACTGGACCGAACACAAGCTGACCGACCTCTACGTCTCTTACATCCTCGGCAACTGCATTAACAGTTCCTGCTACCTCCAACCCGATCCCACGCGGAAGGCTTCCGGCGAACAAACCCCGGCACAGAGCCCAGTCTGCCGGATTCAGACCACAGGCCTGAACCTTGACGCGGATACGCTGACTTGCAGGCGCTGGAAGCGTCGTCTCTTCCAGGCGCAACACCTCGGCTGGCTCACCGTAACTATGAAACCGGACAGTTCGTGTTTGGACGCTGGCGGTAGTTGGCATTTTGCTCCCCTTTTCACGACCGCGAAGGGTCTTTTAAGGAAGTTAAGCCGTCTACCCTGTACGATCAATGCTCAGAAGTACAGATTCGTGTTGCAAGCGTACAGATCTTATGGTCCCCCTTTCGGACGTACTCTCTTTACTTAAGCCACGGGCCTATGTGACCGGCGCGATCTCCGCAGGAGATCCTTGGTCGCTGCAACTGCCTGAATATCAGGGTATTAAGTGCTACATGGTCGTCGAAGGCACCTGCTGGTTGGCGATCAAGGGAGCACCTCCAGCCCGGCTTCACCAAGGGGACTGCCTGTTGATGCCCCATGGGAAACCTTTCGTCATCGCCAGCGACCTAGACCTGCCTCCTCTTGATGCCCACAAGGTCGTCTCGAGCGGAGCGCGGTACAGGGGCGTGCTTGCGGTAACACCTGGGGAGGATTTTCTTTTGCTTGGAAGCCACTTCGATCTTGAGGGTGACGGGGGCTTTCTCCTGAATGCTTTGCCTCCACTCGTCCTCCTCACCGGCGATCAACAATGCTCCTCGATGCGGTGGGGAGTGCAGCGGCTTCTAGACGAAATGCGCGAACCGCAGATAGGCGGAACTCTGGTCGCACAGCAGGTAGCGTATACGTTGCTCATCGACGCGTTGCGTCTCCATCAGGGGCAGAGCAATCATAGTCCGGGGTGGTTCGCCGCTCTTGCCGAACCGCAGATCAGAACAGCGCTCGCGTGTATGCACGAACGGGCCGCTCATGCGTGGACCCTCGAAGAGCTAGCGCGGGTCGCGGGGCTGTCTCGGACAGCGTTTGCTCAGAACTTCAAGAGAGTCGTTGGCGAAACGCCCATCGCCTACCTCACTCGCTGGCGAATGACCCTTGCCACACACAAACTAACGGAGAAAGGGCAGACGTTGGGCGCCGTGGCGCTAGATGTCGGATATCAGTCCCAGAGCGCGTTTTGTGCTGCTTTCAAAAAGTTCTCCGGCACATCTCCAAAGAAGTTTGTGGCTGCGTAACGGTTCACCCCGTCTGAACGGTAACTTCAAGCCAGTTATCGTCGCTGAAGATTACTGGCGACAAGCCGACTAATGAGATGGTCCGCCGCTTGATTCCCCTGCCTGAGCAGGAGGATCG
>CAXTRZ010000226.1:0-4648 GCA_964246715.1 uncultured Acidobacteriaceae bacterium
CGCTTCTCTTTGCCATGTAAAGTGCCGTGAGAACAGGCACAAAAGCGGTGGGAACCAGCGCACAGCCTAACAGTAAGAGACCGAATTTGAGTGACTCTTTTGGATCCATCCGTTTCCCGGATTTGCGAAGAGAATAACTCAGATACTATACGGGGCTGGGTTCATCAGGAAGACGATTCTCGCTAAAGCTGGAGGGTTGTTGTAAGGCGGACGCATGGAGAGAGGCTTGGGCTTCATACGGGCTCATCGTTCTACCGCCAGCGCAACGGAGTTCCCACCACCCAGGCACAACGCAGCCACGCCTTTATGGGCGTTGCTGCGAATCATCTGATGGATCAGCGTGACCAGCACCCGCGCGCCGCTCGCGCCGATCGGATGGCCGATCGCTACCGCGCCGCCGTTAACGTTAACCTTCGCAAGGTCGAGCCCAAGTTCCTTCATCACGCCGAGCGCCTGCACGCTGAAGGCCTCGTTCAACTCATATAGATCCACCTCGTCTTTGCTCCAGCCCGCCTTCTCCAGCACCCTCTTCACGCCCAGCACTGGCGCGAGCATCACCCATCGCGGCGCCACGCCGCTCTGCGCCTGCGCCTTGATGTGCACCAACGGCTTCAGGCCAAGCTCCTTCGCCTTGGCCGCGGACATCACGACCAGCGCCGCAGCGGCGTCATTCACGCCCGGCGCATTGCCCGCAGTCACCGTGCCATCTTTCTTGAACGCAGGACGCAACGCAGCCAGCAACGCCAGCGACGCATCCTCGCGAATGCTCTCGTCGCGATCGACGACGATCACAGCACGCTTACCAGGCACTTCAATCGGCATCACCTCCGCCGCGAAGCGCCCATCTTTCCAAGCCGCCGCCGCGCGGCGATGCGACTCCACTGCGAAGACGTCCTGCTGCTCTCGCGTAAGGCCGTGCTTCTCTGCGACGAGCTCCCCCGTCATGCCCATGTGCTGATCGTCGCACGCGCACCACAGGCCATCCTTCACCATGGAGTCCACTGCCTTCTGATCGCCCATGCGAAAACCTTTACGCGCTCCCGGCAGCAGATACGGCGCGTTCGACATCGACTCCATGCCGCCCGCGACCACAATCTCCGCGTCACCCGCCATGATGGCCTGCGCAGCCAGCGCCACTGCCTTCAATCCGCTGCCGCAGACCATGTTGACGGTCAGCGCCGCGACTGTGTCCGCAAGTCCGCCGCCCAGCGCAGCCTGTCGTGCAGGATTCTGCCCAAGCCCCGCGGGCAGCACGCAGCCCATGATGCATTCGTCAACCGTCTCCGGCGCAATGCCCGCGCGAAGCACCGCCTCGCGCACCACAGATGCGCCAAGCTGCGTCGCGGTCAACTCACTGAGCGCCCCCTGGAACTTGCCCACCGCCGTTCGCACGGCGGAGACGATGACGACCTCCCGCATCCCGCAGTCTCCTCTCGACGCCGTAGTATACGTTTCATGCGCGACGATGCGATATCGTCTTCCCCGGATGAAACGCCCAATCACGCCGTGGCCGCACATCGCGATCCTTCGCTCACCGCACCCGCAATGGTCTATGGCCTCGTCGTTCGTCGCTGCAAACGGCAACCTTCGCGCTGTCATCGTCGCGCACACACGGCAGGATGTCCTTGTCTCGTTGATGAGTCGCGCTGAGGATGTCGCGCCGACGTGTGCGCCGAGGATGCTGACGCTCCTTCGTTGAGCACTACCATACCCATGCATAAGAGCTGAAGCTCATCTCCCTTTCTTAAGTCGATGAGTTAAGTCGATGAGCGAAGCCGTCGAACCAGGCGCGGAAACTTTGCAAGGAAAATCTCGCGCGCTTCGTTTTTCGCTTGACACTTTTTTTGCTCGAAACTATACCTTCGTTAGCTGCAATGCAGAGCGCTGCAGCGTCGAGTCAAGCTCGACAGGGAGAATAGGCAAACGGCTTTCGCAAGGAAGCCGAGTCCCAAGGCAAAGACACACCAGGCAAACGCAGCAAGGGGGACGCATCAAGCGTCCCCCTTACTGCGTTGAGGCTGCGTTTGCGCCTGTAAATACAGGCCATTCGGCCCTACTGCGAAGGCGCGACCATCCCCTTCGGCGCGTTCTTCGGCGTTGAGAGATACCCGGAGATCACGTTCTTCGAAATATTGTTCACCACTACCTCAAACAGCAACGGGTCCTTGCCAGAGTAGAACTGCACCGGCTCATCCAGGCTCTTGTCCTTCTTTTCGATGTTGCGATCATCCGCGCTCACCACCATCGTGTACTTCGCGTGCTTGTCATCCACCTTCTTCGCCTGCAGCTTGATAGTGGATAACAGCGTGGGCGGCGCGCCCTTGTGCAGCGTGAACTCATAGTAGTTGCGGTCGCCGCGGTGCTTCAGCTCCTCAAGGTCATCATGCGTGCGCGCGATCAGTCCGCTCATCACGCCCGCATCGCCCATGGTGCGCTGCAGTTGCGCCTTGGTCTGCTGCAGATCCACCTGCGTCTCCGCGATGCTCGCCTTGGCGCCGCCAACATCGGACTTCACCGTGGACACATCGGACGCCACAGCGCCCACCTGCTTGGCCGTCGCCGCCTCCGCCTCCGCCAGCTTGGCCGTCTGCGCCGCCTGCGCCTTTGCCGCCGCCTGCTGCGAGGCCACCAGGCTCTCCGTCCGCAGCTCAACCTGCCGCTGCGTCAGGCCCACGCTCTGGCCCAGCGTCTCGCTGGTGGCGCGAAGCCGCGCGCTCAGCACCTCCTGCTTCTGCGCCAGCTCCGCATTCTTCTGGTCCGCGGCCTGCAGCGCCTTCTCCGCCGCGGACAGATGATTGCTCAGGCCATAGCACCAGATCAGCGCGGCCACGGCCAGCACCACCGCTGCCGTGATCCCCGCCAGCACGCCCATGGAAGGACGGCCCACTGCACTTCCCTGCTCACTCATACGCCATCTCCTCATCGTTGCTTCACAGCCGCGCTCTCTTTGCATCGAACACCGCTCGAAGCGGAATCTGTTTCGACCACGGTACGCTATCGCGGCTTACGACGGCCAGAGTTGCGTTGCGCGGCGCACCAAGCAAGCGGCCGCCTCGCTTAGAATAAGCCTGTGGCTGAACTGGATTATGTCATTGCCGGAGCGGGAATCATCGGGCTCTCGCTGGCGCTGGAGTTGGAGCGCCGCGGCGCAAGCGTCGTCATTCTGGAGCGCGAACGCGCACTCGGCCAGGCCAGCACCGCCGCCGCGGGGATGCTGGCGGCTGACGACCCCGGCAATCCGTCCGCCCTGCACCCGCTTGCGCGCCTCAGCATCTCGCTTTATCCCGCGTACCTGGATCGCATCGCTGAGCTCTCCGGCACGCCGGTCCCCTTCCAGACCACAACCACCTTGCAGGCGGTCGAGCCCGGCGCTGAGGCTTTGGAGCATCCCACCGAGCTCGTTCCCCAACTCGTCTCCGGCGACCATCGTTTCGCCTTGCTGATGGAGCACTCGCTTGACCCCCGCCAGCTTGCCCCGGCGCTGCTCGCAGCCGTGCGCAACAGCCGCGTCGATCTCCGCGAAGACACGCCGCTGATGCGCGTCGCCGCAACTCCGGACGGCATCCGCGCGGAGACAAAGGACAGCGTGCTGCATGCCTCGCATCTCATCGACTGCATGGGTGCCTGGTCGCCCGCGCCGGTCGCGCCGCGCAAAGGCCAGATGCTGGCCGTTCAACTTCCCGCCGCGCTCCCGCTTGAAGCCGTCATCCGCACGAAGAAGGTCTATGTCGTACCGCGCACCGAAGGCCCGAATGCAGGCTGCGCCATCATCGGCGCGACGGTAGAGAACGTCGGCTTCGATCTCGAGGTTCATGCGGTCGATATGCTGACGCTGAACGCCCACGCCACGCGTCTGCTGCCCGCGCTCGCCGGCGCCACCTTCATTGAGTCCTGGGCCGGCCTGCGTCCCGCCACCTCCGACGACCTCCCCATCCTCGGTCCTGCGCCGCGCCAGCCACGATATGTGCTCGCCAACGGCCATTTTCGCAATGGCATCCTGCTCGCGCCCGCGACAGCGCAGGTAATGGCCGATCTCCTGGCCGGCAAGACGTCAAGGATCGACCTAGCACCCTTCTCCCCCGCACGCTTTTAGCCCGCAGTAGATTCTTCGCACAACTCTTTCGATATTCGCCCAGCTTCGGTGACAACCGTTTCTTCGCTGCGCTATAACCGTAGGTACTTTGTAACGCCAGTCCTCTGGTTGGAGAATCATCCTCATGTCAAACGCCGTCGCCACTGCACCCAAGGGCCTGGAAGGCATCGTCGCCACAACCTCTTCTATCTGCTGGATCGACGGCGACGCCGGCGTGCTCTCCTACCGCGGCATCGACATCCAGGAGCTGGCCTCCAAGTCCACCTTTGAGGAGACCACCTATCTCCTCTGGAATGGCTCCCTTCCCACCGCCGCGCAGCTTAAGGAGTTCTCCGCCAAGCTCGCCGACGCCCGCGAGCTCAATCCAAAAATCATTGATCTGCTCCGGTCCGTCCCCACCTCCTCCACGCCCATGGAGGTCCTGCGCACCGCCGTCTCGCTGCTCTCCATCTATGACGCCGACGAGACCGACTGCAGCCACGACGCGAATCTTCGCAAGAGCTTCCGGCTGACCGCGCAGATCGCCATGATCGTCGCCCTCTTCGATCGCATCCG
>CAXTRZ010000227.1:0-1646 GCA_964246715.1 uncultured Acidobacteriaceae bacterium
ACCGTCGAACATCGCAAGAAACGGGCTGACTCACCTGAGAGGGTACGTGATTCTAGCTTCGCTTCGGAGTCGACTGCAATCCTGCCGCGTTCCACGCGCAAACGCCCTGCACGCCGAGGCTCTCGGCTCGGAGGACGGTCAGTCTCTCATCGAATTCGCCGTCACCCTGCCCCTTATCCTCCTCGCCGTCACCGGCATCCTCGTCTTCGGTCTCGCCCTCAATAACTACCTCATGCTCACGGACGCCACCGCCATCGGCGCCCGTCAGCTCGCCATCAGCCGCGGCCAGACCCTCGACCCCTGCGCCACCGTCGTCACCGCCGTCACCAACGCCGCCCCGCTCCTCAAGCCCGCGAACATGACCTTCACCATCTCGCTCAACGGCGCCAAATACACCTCCACCTCCTGCAGCGGATCCAGCACCTCCGGAGCCCCCGCCAATATGATCCTCGGATCCACCGCCATCGTCACCGTCACCTACCCCTGCAGCCTCTCGCTCTTCCGTGACCTCATCTCCTCCAGCTTCCTCCTCACCGCCCAAACCTCGGAACTGATGCAATGACCTCCGGCCCCGCCAGCCGTATCCGCAACCTCCTCCGGCAGATGCTCCGCAAGCGCCTCCGCCGCATCCTCCGCAATGAGAGCGGACAGGCCCTACCCGTCATCGCCTTCATGATCGTCACCCTCCTCGGCATGGTTGGCATCGTCGTGGACATCGGCCACGTCTATATCTGCCAGCGTGAGCTCCAGGCCTCCTGTGACGCCTCCGCCCTCGCCGGAGCCGCCGTCATCCCCACCTCCACCACCTCGGCCGCCGTCTTCGCCACCGCCGCCAACTTTGATGCCGCCGGAGCCGGAAATAATACCTACTCCAACCTCCCCAACGTCACCCTCGTCCCCGGCTACCCCCAGCTCAAATGCCTCGCCGCCATGCAGTTGCAGGGCATCTCCTGCGTTGGCTACCTCCCGTACAACGCCATCCAGGTCAAGCTCCAGGCCTCCGTCCCCATGTACTTCGCCCGGCTCTTCGGAAAACAGACCATGACCATCGCCGCCAGCTCCACCGCGGCCAAAGGCGGCGGCTCCTCCAAGCCCTACAACATCGCCATCATGCTGGATACCACGCTCTCCATGAATCTCTTCGACTCCGACTGTGGAGCCACCCAGATGACCTGCTCACTCCAGGGCGTCCAGGTCCTGATGAACTACCTTGACCCCTGCGGCACCAGCCAGGCCGCCTGCGCCATCACCGCCGGCAACTCCGCCAACTCCGTCGTCCGCATCAGCCTCTTCACCTTCCCCAATCTCACCTCCGCCACCGTATCAACTGACTCCAACTGCACCACCGCCCTGCCCGCGGCCACCGCCCAGAACGGTTACAGCTACGACCCCTCCATCGGGACCTACGTCATGCCGCCCGCCAATCCCTGGAGTGGCATCCCGTCCGCCGCCTCATACTCCTTTCCCGCTCCCCTGGCTCTCAGCTATCCCAATGGCACCAGTTACTCTGCCGTCCCCGCCAACCAGCCTACCTCCGTGACCTACCAGGTCACGCCCTTTCTCAGCGACTACCGTCTCTCCGATCTCAGCACCACCCTCAACCCCAACTCGCTGCTGACCCAGGCCGTCGGGGGCGCCCCCGGCTG
>CAXTRZ010000227.1:1656-4644 GCA_964246715.1 uncultured Acidobacteriaceae bacterium
GCCCGCCAACTATGCCGGCGTCTACGGCACCTACTACGCCGCCGCCGTCTACGCCGCCCAGGCCGCCCTCGTCCAGCAAGCCCTCATCAATCCCGGCTCCCAGAACGTCCTCATCATCCTCGGCGATGGAGACGCCAACGCACCCCAGAAGAACAACTCCTACACCGTCATGGGAGCCCCCGCCACCGCCACCGGCCTCTATCCCTCCTATCTCGGAGAGTGCGGCCAGGCCATCGACGCCGCCGCCTCAGCCACCGCGCAGGGAACCACCGTCTACACCGTAGCCTACGGCTCCCCCTCCACCGGCTGCACCACGGACGTCAACGCCGGCACTCACCCCAACATCTCGCCCTGCAACGAGATGGAGCTCATCGCCTCCCACTCCTGGGACTTCTTCTCCGACTTCAAACAGTCCGGCTCCAACTCGACGTGCGTCGCCGCCCAGGTCGTCACCTCGCTCTCCAGCATCTTCCTCCAGATCGCCGGCGACCTCACCGTCGCCCGCCTCGTCTCCGACACCACCACCTGACCCCTTCCCCCCGCACTGCTCCGTCTCATGACGGGCACCCATTCACCCGTCCCGTAAAGCGCCCAGCAGATGACCCGGCTTCAGCCGCTGAGGTACGCCTCTTCGTCCCTCACCCATTGCACACTTCTTGTTGCAATCGCTCAGGTCGATACAGACCTAACCCATCTGCAATCAAATTTTTGCGTGATAGCGCAGGGAGGGCGGACCAAACCTCGTCCTTCCACCTCATCAACACCTCACCCGGCTTCAAGAGTCTTCCCCGCGTTCGCAGCGTCTCATCCCTAACCAAATGAGATGTGAGAACAGCCTCGGTCTCCGCCGCGGCATCCAACGCATCAACGGGGAGAACTCTAACGTATGTGGATCGTCAAACTCGCCCTCCGGCGTCCGTACACCTTTGTCGTCCTCTCCCTGCTTATCTTCCTGCTCGGCATCAACTCCGCGATTAAAGCACCCAAGGACATCTTCCCGTACATCTACATCCCCGTCGTCACCGTCGTCTGGACCTACGCCGGCCTCACCCCCACGGAGATGGAAGGCCGCGTCGTCACCGTGTGTGAGCGTGCCATCACCACCACCGTCAATGACATTGAGCATCAGGAATCCGAGTCGTACCAAGGCATCGCCGTCATCAAGATCTACTTCCAGCCCGACGTTAAGATCGAGCTCGCCGTCGCCCAGGTCACCTCCGTCGTTCAGACCATCCTCCGCGTCCTTCCCCCCGGCTCCTTCCCCCCGTTTGTCATTAAATACGACGCCTCCTCCGTCCCCGTCGTCCAGCTTGCTCTCTCCGGCCAGGGCCTCAGCGAGGCGGATCTCTATGACCTGGGTATCTCCTTCGTCCGGCCCCGCCTCTCCAACGTCAAGGGCGCCTCCGTTCCCCTTCCCTACGGCGGAAAAGTCCGCCAGATCATGGTCGATGTCGACCCCAACCTGATGTACGCCAAGCACCTCTCCGCAAGTGACGTCTCCCAGGCCATCTCCCAGCAAAACCTCATCCTCCCTGCCGGCACCGCCCGCCTCGGTGACCGCGAGTTCGTTGTTAAACTCAACTCCTCGCCCAATGAGGTCTCCGCCCTCAACGACCTGCCCATCCGCGCCGCCAACGGCTCTGTCGTCTTCATCAAGGATGTCGCCCAGGTCGAGGAGGGCTACGCCGTCCAGACCAACGTCGTCCGTCAGAACGGCAAGCGCAGCGCCCTCCTTACGGTGCTCAAAAACGGCAACACCAGCACGCTCGATATCGTCAGCGGTGTCGTCAAAAACATCCCCATCGTCAAGGCCGGTCTTCCGCCCGCCCTCACCATCACCCCGCTCTTCGATCAATCCATCTTCGTCCGCGACTCTATCTCGGAGGTTGCCCGTGAGGCCGCCATCGCCGCCGCTCTCACCGGCCTCATGATCCTGCTCTTCCTCGGCTCCTGGCGATCCACCCTCATCGTCTGCACCTCCATCCCCCTCTCCATCGCCACCTCCCTCGTCATCCTCACCGCTCTCCGCGAGACCATCAACGTCATGACCCTCGGTGGCCTCGCCCTCGCCGTCGGCATCCTCGTGGACGACGCCACCGTCGAGATCGAAAACACCCATCGCAACATGGCGGAAAAGAAGCCCCTCGTCCGCGCCATCCTGGACTCCGCCCAGCAGGTCGCCGCCCCCGCCTTCGTCTCCACCCTCTCCATCTGCATCGTCTTCATCCCCGTCGTGCTCCTCACCGGCGCCGCCAAATACCTCTTTACCCCTCTGGCTATGGCCGTCGCCTTCGCCATGATGGCCTCTTACTTTCTCTCCCGCACCATCGTCCCCACCATGATGCACTTCCTCCTCGCCTCTGAGATTGATCTCTACCAGGATGAGTCAGCCTCGCAAAAAGAAGAGCGCGACAACTGGATCTGGCGCTGGCACATGGCCTTTGACCGCAAGTTCGAGGACTTCCGCCATCATTACAAGGGCGCGCTGGCGTGGTGTCTGGAGAACTCCGCACTCACCCTCATCCTCTTCTTCGGCTTCGTCGCTCTCTCTCTTCCCCTTATCTTCTTTATCGGCGAGGACTTCTTCCCCTACGTCGACTCCGGCCAGATGCGCCTGCACGTCAACCCTCCCGTCGGCTTGCGCATTGAGGACTCAGAGCAATACTTCGCCTCCATCGAAAAGCAGATCCGCACCCTCATCCCCACGGATGAAGTTGAGCTGATCCTCGACAACATCGGCCTCCCCAATAGCGGCAACATCCTTGCCTTTGGCACCACCGGACCCATCTCCAAGTCGGCCGGCCTGAGCCTCAACGCCCTTAACCCCGGCACGCGCGACCCCACCAAGTACCAGCGCCTTCTCCGGGACGATCTCCCCAAGAACTTTCCCGGCGCCATCTTCTTCTTCACCCCCGCCAATATCACCAACCAGATCCTCGCCTTCGGCCTCCCCGCCCCCATCGACAACCAGGTCCAGGGCCGCGCTAA
>CAXTRZ010000228.1:0-4212 GCA_964246715.1 uncultured Acidobacteriaceae bacterium
GCTCTCCACCTGGGAGCGGTTAATGCGGCCATCCTTGGTCTTAAGCAGGCGCACGGTGTTGATGCCGGCGATGGCGAACTCGGGCGTGGCGTTGGGGTCGGCGAGGAAGGGGGAGAGGTCCGGGGTGATGAAGCGGCGATAACGGCGCAGCGGATGGGCGAGGCGCTCGAGAAGGTTGGTGGCGGAGACGTCGTGATTGCCGGGCACGATGAGACGCGGGACTTGCGGCAGATTTGCAAGGAAGGCGGCGGCGGCGCGGAACTGACGCTTTTTGGCGCGCTGGGTGAGATCGCCGGAGACGACGATGACGTCGGGCTTGGCCTCCGCGAGGGATCGCAGGAGGGCTTTGACGAGAGTGGGATCCTCGCGGCCGAAGTGGAGGTCGGAGATGTGGGCAAGGGCTCTCAGGGGGCCTCCGGGGTTGCGCGGATCTCCGGGCAGAGGACAGCGAGGGCGCCGGGGAGGATGCGGTAGTGCAGCGGGCCGGGGATGCGATGGACCTCGCCGTCAAAGGAGACGCGCAGGCGTCGGCGGCCGTGGACGTGCACGGTAAACTCCGGGACGAGGAACTCTTCGTACTCGGGCGTCTGCTTGAGGCGCCCGAAGAGGGCGGCGAAGGCCATGCGGAGGACTCCTGCGCGGGTGGCGCCAGGGGCGAGGTAGAGCGCCAGCGTGCCTGCGTTCAGATGCTCGCGGCGGCCCAGGCGTATGCCGTCCAGGCAGTACTCGTTGTTCCCCACGAAGAGGAAAGGGGTGGCGCAGCAGCGCTCGCGGCTGCCGGCGGACATCTCCACCGTGAGGCGGCGGAAGCGGACGAAGGCGCGGGCGCTGGCGAAGACCAGCGAGGCCCACTTATTGCGGCCGGACTTCTTCATGCGCTCGCGATCCAGCACCATGGCCGGATA
Organism: uncultured Acidobacteriaceae bacterium; assembly: GCA_964246715.1. Taxonomy (GTDB): domain Bacteria; phylum Acidobacteriota; class Terriglobia; order Terriglobales; family Acidobacteriaceae; genus Edaphobacter. The sequence goes on from CAXTRZ010000228.1 coordinate 906, forward strand.
GGCCCCGAGCGAGGAGTTGTTGACGAAGATGCGGCCGTTGACCTCGGCTGCATCCACGCAGCGGGTATGGCCGGCAGCGATGACACTGGCCGCAGCCGTGAGATCGAGGGGGAGATTCAGGTCGCGGGCGAAGTGGTTGAGCGTGCCCAGCGCGAGCACGCCCATGGGACGGCCGGTTCCGCAGACAGCCTGTGCCACGGCATTGACGGTGCCGTCGCCGCCGGCGGCGATGTACGGAAGCTGTGACGGGTCTTTGCGGGCGAGGCCGCGAAGGTCAACGCCAGGGCCGAGCTGGGTGATCTCACATCCGGAGAAGAGGGCGCGAAGTTGCGTCTCCTTATCTTCTTGCGCGGGGGTGCGAGCACCGGAGTGCGGATTCAGGACGATTCGCGGCATGACTGATCTGACTTTACCTCGGCAGCGTGAAGGCGGGAAGAATGTGCATCTGAGTAGGGACAGGACGAAGAGTTCCAGGAGCGTACATGTCGTTGCGGATCAGCCGGCGCAAGCCCGGCGCGAAAGATGAGGCCGACCAGCCTGCCGGGCAGAAGCACCTGGCGCGGCCCTCCGCCGAAGAGATCTACAAGCAGGTGGCGACCAATGCCCGACAGGAGCTGAAGCGCTCCAGCCTCTCGCTGGGCATGTCCGGCTTCGGCGGGGGCGCCTTTATGGGTCTGTCGGCGATGGGCACGGCGCTGGCGCTGAGCCTGCTCGGCACCGGCGAGAGGGCGATGCTGCTCTCACGGATGTTCTATCCCATCGGCTTTATTGTGGTCATCGTCGGGCGCTCGCAGTTGTTTACCGAGAACACGCTGTATCCGGTCGCGCTGGTGCTGGCGGAGAAGAAGCACTTGTGGAATACGCTGCGGCTGTGGGCGGTGGTGCTGCCCTCGAACGTCGCCGGGGCGTTTGCCTTTGCGATGCTGGCGGCGCTTACGCCCGCGCTGCATCCGCATGTGCTGGACGCGCTGACGCAGCTTGGCCTGGACGCGGCGGCGCATCCGGCGGCGACTGTCTTTTGGTCCGGCGTGATGGGCGGCTGGATTATCGCGCTGGCGGCATGGCTGGTGAGCGGCTCGCACTCGATTACGGGTTCGGTGATGGTGATCTGGATGCTGACCTTCGTGGTCGGGTTGGGCAACTTCGCGCACTGCATCGCGACCTCCGGCGAGGTCTTCATCGCCATCCTGACGCACCATGCCGCGTGGAGCGTCTATCCGCGCTGGTTCATCCCGGCGGTCAGCGGAAACATCTGCGGCGGCGTGCTGATGGTGACGATTCTCGAGTACGGGCAGGTCATCATCGGCGACGATGCCGGCAGCCGGGAGCCGGCGGGGCCGGGAGTGATCGAGACCAAGGGCGATGGACCGGGGCAAGAGGCGGACGATCTGCGAGTGACGCCGGAGGCGCAGGGCAGCGAGGCGTAGCGCCGCGCAAACGCGCCAGGCGGTTTCGGAATCGTATGGCAGGAGGATGGAGAATGGCAGAGGCGACGGCAAGGATCGTGCGGTTCCATGAACTGGGCGGGGCGGAGGTCATGAAGGTTGAGGAGGCGCCCATGCCTGTGCCGGACAAGGGTGAGGCGCTGCTGCAGGTGAAAGCGATCGGGCTAAACCGCGCGGAGGTGGCCTTCCGGCAAGGGAGATACCTGGTGCAGCCCACGCTGCCGTCTACGCTGGGCTATGAGGCCTCCGGCGTTGTGGAGGCGGTGGGCGAAGGCGTCGATCCGGCGCTGGTGGGGCAGACGCGATCTACCATTCCCGCCTTCCCGGCGAACAGGTACGGCGTCTACGGCGAAGTTGCGCTGGTGCCGGCGGAGTCGCTGGCGGCATATCCGGAGACGCTCTCGTATGAGGAAGGCACGAGCATCTGGATGCAGTACATCACCGCATACGGCGGGCTGATTCACTTTGGCAAGCTGGTCGCCGGGGAGTTCGTGTTGATCACGGCGGCCTCGAGCTCGGTGGGGATCGCGGCAATTGAGCTGTGTAAAGCGGAGGGTGCGTTTTCCATTGCAGCGACGCGGACGCAGGCGAAGAGGGCGGAGCTGCTGGCGGCGGGCGCGGATCACGTGATCGTCACGGGTGATGAGGACCTGGCGGCGCGGGTGGCGGAGATCACCGGCGGCAAGGGTGCGCGGATCGTCTTCGATCCCGTGGGCGGGCCTGGGCTGAAGGCGCTGGCAGCAGCGGCGGCAAACGACGGTCTCATCATCGAATACGGTGGCCTCAGCGGCGAATCCACTCCCTATCCCATGTTCAGCGCCATGACCAAGCACCTGACCATCCGTGCGTACACGCTCTTTCAATTGACCTATGATGCAACGATGCGCGGCGAGGCAGAGCGGTATGTCTTCGGCAAGCTGGCCTCCGGCGCGTTCAAGCCGCGCATCGACAAGGTCTTCGACGGGCTGGACACGATCGTCGAGGCGCACCGGTATATGGAGTCAAACGCGCAGATCGGAAAGATTGTGGTGAGGGTATAAGGCTGTTCCGCAAAGAACAGAGGCTGCCTGGACGATCTTCGGCAGCCTCTGTCTTGGGCGATGGCGGGCTTAGTTCGCCGCGTGCTGCGCGGGCGAGACCTCGGGCTTGACGTAGATGTCGAGCCAGCGGTTCATCTCCCAGAGCATGTGCTGCAAGCTCTCATGCGCGCCGTAGTGATGCGGCTCCAGCGGCAGGAAGACGAGCCGTACGGTGGCTCCCTGGCCCTTCAGCGCGGCGTAGAAGCGCTCGCTCTGGATGGGGTAGGTGCCGGTGTTGTCGTCTGCCTCACCGTGGATGAGCAGGATGGGGGTCTTGATCTTGTCCGCGAAGCTGAACGGCGACATATCGTAGTAGACCTTGGGATTCTGCCAGTAGGTGCGCTCCTCGTTCTGGAAGCCGTACGGCGTCAGCGTGCGGTTGTATGCGCCGGAGCGCGCGATGCCGGCGCGGAAGATGTCGGTGTGGGCGAGCAGGTTCGCGGTCATAAAGGCGCCGTAGCTGTGGCCCATGACGCCAACGCGCTTGGGATCGACGACGCCGAGCGAGACGCCGTAGTCGACGGCGGCCTTGGCTCCGTCCACAAGCTGCTGCACGTAGGTGTCGTTCGGCTCCGCCTTGTCCTCGCCGATGATGGGGATCGCCGCATTCTCCAGCACGGCGTATCCGGTCTGGGTGAAGTAGACCGCGGAGCCGCCCCAGCCGAAGGTGGGAAAGCGGTATGGCGAGCCGGCAACCTGGCTGGCGGCGGCGCGGCTCTTGAACTCGGCCGGGTAAGCCTCCATCAGCGTGGGCAGCGGACCCTGGCTCTGGTCAGAGCCGGA
>CAXTRZ010000228.1:4222-4617 GCA_964246715.1 uncultured Acidobacteriaceae bacterium
CAACGTTGCAGTTAGGTCCAGTCCGTCCGCGCGCTTGTACTTCAACAGCTGATGCGAGGGCATCTTGATGCCCGCATACGGCGAGCGAAAATGAGTGACCGGCGTCTGCGCGGCGTCGCCATTGGCGCCGATCAGCGAGGCGGTAAAGTAGTTCGGCGACTCGCTCTGGGACTCGCGGCGGATCAGCACGGTCTCGTCGGAGAGGATGGCGACGGGCTCCATGTAAAACGGCGCGATGGAGTGGAAGAGGAGACCTTCCGTGCCTCCGGTGATGGGCATGGTGGCGACCTTCGTGACGACCAAGAAATGGAATCAGGCCGATCCCGTCGATCTGTTTTGAACGCGCGAAGGTCCGGCAGTGAAAAGAACGACTGGTGGCTGAACCCGGCACGGAC
>CAXTRZ010000229.1:0-4582 GCA_964246715.1 uncultured Acidobacteriaceae bacterium
AGCCATACCTGCAATCACAGCGTGGATTGGATGTGGTGCAGTGCATGGTTAGCGTGGTCCGATACCACCACACTCTGTGGTGGAGTCCGCGACTGGCGCGGGTTTCATCACTTCTCACCACAAAAAGTTTGCGCATGGTGGTGGACGGCAGTTTGGCCCTTAACGTGCGCCTTTGAGACGGGCGCTTTCCTGGCTGACGCACTCTGTGAATCGCGTGCGACCAAAGCTCTCCGGCTTCGTCCAACTTCTATTCCGTGGCCGTTTCCGGGCTCTTCCGGTGCCGTTTCAAGCAACTTCGCGCCCGTGTCAACTCGCAACCCGGCCCCGGCTCACCTATAATCAAGACTTCCCCCGGACCCAACCGGTTTCAGTACGGGACGTGATTTCAAGAGGCAGTGAGGGTGTGCGTATTTTTACCGTGAACCGACCGAGCGGAAGCTCCCCGAAGCATTTGAACGAGCCAGCAAGCGGGGTTTCTGGTCCCCAGGCCCACCTGACCTCGCAGTCGTCCTCCACCGCCGGCTCCTCCGGCCGTCCGGCGAACTATCGCAGCCGCATCCCGGCGTATTCACTGGCGGCGCTGATCGCGTTTGCCGCTTCGGTTCCAAGTGGATGGTCGCAGACTCCCGATGCCACTCCCGCGCAGGAGATCCAGAACGGCAATGCCCAGACGCTGTGCCAGCCTCAGGTGATCGGCAACCGGCGCATTCCAAAAGAGTCTGTCCTGGCCCGGCTCTTCTCACGGCAGGGCAATCTCTTCGATGCGACGATCATTGAGCGCGACTTCAACTCGCTGTGGAACACCGGATACTTCGAGGACGTCCGCATAGAGCGCGTGGATACGCCCGCCTGCGTTCAGCTTGTCATCTACGTCCGGGAAAAGCCGACGATCCGCGAGATCAATTATAAGGGTCTGAATGCGGTCTCGCTGTCCGACGCGCAGGAGGCCTTCAAGAAGGCGAAGGTCGGGCTGACGGTGGAGAGCCAGTACGATCCGACCCGCATCAAGCGCGCGGAGACGGTGCTGAAGGAGCTGCTGGCCGAGCACGGGCACCAGTTCGCGACGATCAAGACCGAGGCCAAGACGATTCCGCCGGCCGCGGTGGGCATTACCTTCAATGTGAAGGAAGGTCCGACGGTGAAGGTCGGCAAGATCGTCTTTGACGGCAACAACAGCATTCCGGACCGCACGCTGCGGGCGGCGATGAAGAACTCGAAGCCCATCGGGATACCGCACTCGGTGATCCTGGAGAATGTCTTCGCGCGCACCTTCGACGCCTCCAAGCTGGATGAAGACGCGGAGCGGGTGCGCCAGGCGTACCGCGATCGCGGCTACTTCAAGGCCCTGACCTCCGAGCCGAAGACGCGGATTCACGATACAGTCGGCTTCAATCCGTTCCTGCTGAAGCCGACCATCGGCAAGCGGATCGACATTCTGATGCCGGTGGAGGAAGGCGCCCGTTACCGCCTGGGCGGGATTACGTTCAAGGGCAACGCCCATGTTCCGAACGTCCGCGTGCTGCGGGCGCAGTTTGCGCTGAAGGACGGCGATTACTTCAACGCCACCGTCTTCAGCAAGGGCCTGCAGCAGCTGCAGAAGGCGTATGGGCAGCTTGGCTATATCAACTTTGTCGGCAGTCCGACGCCGCGCTTCGATGAAGCGAAGAAGCTGATCTATTTAGATATCGACATTGACGAAGGCAAGCCCTTCTATATCTCCCGTATCGAGTTCACCGGCAATACGATCACGCGCGACAAGGTGATCCGGCGCGAACTGCTGGTGGAGGAGGGGCAGGTCTATAACTCGCAACTGGTGGACCTGTCGTTGCTGCGTCTCAACCAGCTGAACTACTTTGAGAATCTGAAGTCTGATGCTGATGTCGAGACGCGCCAGAACGCCGATGACGGCACCGTGGATCTGCTGGTGAAGCTGAAGGAGAAGGGCAAGAACTCCATTGGGCTGAACGGCGGTATCTCGGGGCTTTCGGGTACGTTTATCGGGCTGAACTACGAGACGAACAACTTCCTCGGTCTGGGCGAGACGCTCTCGATCCAAGCCAATGCGGGCGATCTATCCCGCAACCTGAGCCTCGGCTTCAACGAGCCGTATCTGCGCAACAAGCCGATCTCGCTGGGCTTCAACATCTTTACCAGCAAGTATGACTTCAATCCGGCCAAGAGCTACAGCACGACGGGCAACACCAACCTTTCGGCCGCGCAGTCCTCGCTGCAGACCAACTATAACGAGTCGCGGACCGGGTTGACGCTCTCGCTCTCCGAGCCGTTGCGGCACTTTTATCACACCAAGGGCGTGGCGCGGGTGGGTGCGTCGTACTCGCTCTCGCGGTCGACGCTGACGACGTTCAACAACAATACTCGCAGCGTCTTCCAGAACCTGGCGTTCCGTTCCGGCGTGGAGGGATTGAACCAGCTGAGCGGCATTATTACGTCCGTGTTTACGCCGACGTTTACGCTGTCGTCCCTGGATCGTGGACAAGGACCGCATAACGGCAAGGACCTGAACGTGCAGGTGCAGATTGCGGGCGCGGGCGGAAACGTGAAGTACTACTCGCCCGCAGTGGCATACCGGCAGTTCTTCCCGATGAAGGGGCTGAAGGTGAACCGCGAAGGGCACAACGTGCTGGGCTACCGCGTGCAGTTTGCGCATGTGGCCGGGTTTGGCGGCGAAGTAGCTCCGCCGCAAAATCGAATCTACGGCGGCGGCGAGTCCGATGTGCGCGGCTTCGATGTGCGTGCGAATTCGCCGTATGTGTTCATTCCGAATCGCGTGCTGTTCAACCTGACGAACCCAGACGGAACGACGATTCCGATCAACCCGACGAACGCGGCGCTGGGAAACATCCAAATTCCAATCCCTGTTTACCGGCTGCAGCCGATTGGCGGCGATACGCAACTGACGTCGAACGTGGAGTACCGGATTCCGATTGTCAACCAGGTAACGTTTGCGTTCTTTACCGACTTTGGGCTGACCTTCAATGCGCAGGCCGCGCAACTGCGGCAGAGTGTGGCGGGACAGTCAACGGTCAATAGTCCTTCCTACGGTTGCCCGACGTTTGTGAACGGCGCTTGCTTCGGCGGGCAGTCGGTAAAGTTTGGGCAGTACCTGGATACGGTTTCGGGATCAAACTTTGTACCGCGCATGTCCAATGGCGCGGAGCTGCAGGTAATTCTGCCGATCGTCAATGCGCCGTTCCGGATCTTCTACGCTTATAACCCGCTCCGCCTGTACAAGGATCTGCCGCAGCAACTGGCGGTTCCGAATGCGGAGTTCCGGAGCTTCTTCCCGAACTCAGGCGCGGGCCAGTTCAGCTACCAGCAGGCGCTGCAACTGTATGGCGCGGATTATGTGCTGCGGGAGCCGAGAAAGACCTTTCGGCTGACGGTCAGCACGACGTTCTAAAGAACGACTCCGCAGACGAGATGCAAGACGGGGAGACGCCCGTAGATGGGCGTCTCCCGAACGTTTGTGCGCAAGGTATATGGTTAGAAGCGGACGGCCAAGCCACTGCTGATGATTGTCGGGCTAAGATTTCGCGGGCTGAACTCAGGCCAAACCTGGTAGCTGTAGTCGATGACCCGAAGCTTTGCATGCTTTAGGACATTGACCTCCATGCCACCGCCGTACTGTTCTACTGCTCCAACGATTTTGTTGGAGTACCGATTGGCGGGATCACCGCTGAATCGTCCAGCTCCGGCCTGGGCCTTCGCGTAGAAGGTGAGCTCCTTGGCCCGGAGTTGGATGCGAGGGCCGATCACCCCTGATGCCTCACGGATACCGCCCCGGTTTATGACCGTATCGACAGCATCTGCCTGAATCCCGAAGTACTTGGATGTATAGACCGCATAAACGCCGACATCGGTGTTGACGGAGTGTCCGTAGTCTGGCTGGGTGTAGGTGCCGAAGGCACCAAGCTCAAACTCCCGATGCTTCATGGCAGCCGGCGGAACCTTGACCGCGCCGGTCTGCATGTTTGTGAACACGACATCCAGAAGCACTGGACGAGAAGGACCGCCGTTTGCGGGCGTGAACGTCGCGGGCAAGCATCCCGCACTTTCCGGAAGGCTTGAAGAGGTTGAGGTGGAGCAGGCGTCCTGTGCGTAGGCGGTGGATGCTGTGATGAGGGTTAGGACAAGGACGATGTTGCGCATTTCTGTTCTCCTGAGCTGGGTTCTGCGTGTTCAACATGAGAGTCGATTGAGCACGTCTTTTAGTTCGATGCAAAGAACGCGATAGAACGTTCTATTTTATAAAATCTCCGGTCATGTCACTTTCGCTCGAAGGTACCCAAAAGAACATATGACGGCTGGAACGGCGGCTGTGGCAAGGATTCCGGTGGCGCGCGGGTCTTCGGCTGTGGCCGCATGGTCTATTTAGAAGATTGCGGCGGTGATCCTGCTGGAGCATGTGCGGGCGATCGCCGCCCCGCGGCGGTGACGCCGGAACGCAAGCGCCGATGGGGCGGTGGCGCGGGGTGGAGAGGACGTTCAATGTTACATGTTGGTGTGTCCGCCGCGCATGTCTTCGTTGAAGGTGGGCTTGATGAAGGTGAGGGCTTCCTGG
>CAXTRZ010000230.1:0-4578 GCA_964246715.1 uncultured Acidobacteriaceae bacterium
GCTGTACAACAACGCCTACCAGAGCACCAGCGGCACCATCCACGTCTCCGCGGCAGACATGGACAAGGCCACAGGCAACCTGCGCCAGCGCACGCTGACGGAAGGACTTGCGCTGCCGACCAACCCCGCCGTTACGCTTGCCTTCCAGGATCCTGCCCGCAATCTCTGGTTTCTGCGACGCGCCAGTGAGGTGCATGAGCAGGGGCTGACCTTCGACCTGCAAGGCTATGGCTACGTGGTGCTGCAGCACTGGCGCGAGCTTCGTTCCACCGCCGAGTATCCCTGGGATCGCCTCTGCGACACGCTGCAAGGCCGCGGCGTGCCGAACCTGGATGAGGCCGTGACCCGCCTGCGTCTGCAGCCCCTGCATGACGCGCTCAAGCATGCCTTGAGCTGGGATAATCTGCACGCCTTCGCAGCCATTGCGGCGGAGCTAACCCAGTCTTCCATGCCTGCCCCCTCAGCAGAGGCGAAGAAGATCGCTCAAGAGTCGAAGGAGGCGCTGGTAGGCGCGCTGGGTGCGTTCGCAGACCCTGCCGACCTGCAGCCGCCGCCTGCGCCAACGGATGACAATCCGCTTGGCTCGCCGCTTGACCCGCGCCTGCGGCCCTTCTTTGAGCAGCGTGCGCTCTTCTTCCAGCGCGCGTCGGAGGTCGTCGCGCATGACGTGCCCGCCGGGGCGACGCACTGCTTCGGAGAGGCGCTGCGGCTGCCCTCCTTGCACCTGCTGCAGGCTCAATGGCCTGCGGCAGCCGGTGTTCTGCTGCCGCTGACCGCATCCCCCAACCCGCGCGAGACCTGGGCGCCGGTGCTTGCCTACCTCATCTGCCAAGACCTTGCGTCGGAGTCGGACGCGGAGGACAAGGCTGCCGTCTTCGATCGTCTCCATCTGCGCGCGGCCCTTGCCGATACCCTGCGGACGCTTGGCGCGGACGGAGAGGAGCCCTGGCGCGTGGCGGCGCGGGTGCGGCTGCTGCTCGCTGCGGATGCGCCGGCGATTGGCTCCAAAGCGCTGTGGGCCAACCCGGATGCGCGCTGGCTTGCCGGCGTCAATGAATCCGGCGGCGTCACCTACTTCAACAAGGAACAGTTGGAGGAACTCGCAAGCTGGCTCCAGCTTCCGGCGCTGCTCTCCGCCGCCACGGAAAAGCGCAATCCCAAGCGGTCCGCTGCGCTGGCGAAGGTAGGCAGCGCCCTTGCGAAGGTCAGCGAAGCCGCGGCGGTCGCCGGCTACAACCTCGACGTCTTCACCAACAAACTGAGCCCGGCGAAGGCTGCGATCCCAACGAAAAAATCGACGCCAAAGGCGAAGGTCGTCCGCGAGCTGGAGCCATCAGAGGAGCCAGCTGAGGCTCCTCTGCCCACCAAGGTCTAACACGCGACCCACCGCCCCTGCAGTAAGAAGCAGCGGCGGTGTGGTCCAATCATAGCTGTGAGTATACCCCCCAATCCCTTCGCTCTTGGCCCGGTTCAGGTCGGCCCGAATACCTCCGGCCAATCAAGCCTCTTCCTCATCGCCGGCCCCTGCGTGCTTGAAAGCGAGCGCCACGCCCGCACCCTCGCCGCCTCCATCCAGCGCATCGCCTCTGACCTCGGCGTCCCCTGCATCTTCAAGGCCAGCTACGACAAGGCCAACCGCACCAGCATCCGCAGCTTCCGTGGTCCCGGCCTGGTGGAAGGCGCACGCATCCTCCGTGCCATCGCGCAGGAGACCGGTCTGCCCGTTCTGACCGACATTCACACCCCAGAGGACTGCCCGCGACTCTCGGACTCAATCGGCGACGTGGACCTGATGTTGCAGATTCCAGCCTTCCTTTGCCGCCAGACCGACCTGCTCATCGCAGCCGCGCAGACCGGTCGCGCCATCAACATCAAGAAGGGTCAGTTCGTCGCGCCGCCGGACATGAAGCACGCCGTCCAGAAGGTGCGCGACTCCGGCAACCAGCTCGTCACCCTGTGCGAGCGCGGCGCCAGCTTCGGCTACAACAACCTGGTCGTGGACATGCGCGCCTTGCCCGTCATGCGCGCCTTTGCCCCGGTCGTCTTCGACGGCACGCACTCGGTGCAGACGCCCAGCGCTGCGAGCGCCGGCGGCAGCGAGGGTCAAGCTGTCTCCGGCGGCCAGCCCGAGTTCATCCCCGTGCTTGCCCGTGCCGCCGTCGCTGCGGGCATCGACGGCGTGTTCCTCGAGGTGCACGCCAACCCGCCAGAGGCCAAATCCGACGGCGCAAATGCCTTGCACCTGAATCGCCTGCATCCGCTGCTCGAACAGCTTCTTGCCCTTCACGCCATCGTCTCCGGAGCATAGGGCGTATCAACAAAAAAAGGGCCCCTCAAGCGAGGGGCCAATCTGCCTTGGTTCTCTCTGGTTAGGAGAGTCCGGTGCGGATGCGCTCGTGACGGAGGGCTGCATCGCGCGATCTTGTGTTTTCAAACTCTGAGAGAGAGCCAGTCAAACCCTCGTCCGACTGGCCTCTTTCGTTACTTCTAAAGCGCGTCTCTGTTATTGCTGGGCAGACGTGTTCTTCGCCACGCTGCTCGCGCCGCTGGAAGTCGCGTTCGAGCCGACCGTTCCTGTGCCTGCGCCCATCGTCGCCAGGCTGTTATGCAGCAGCGTGACGCGCACTCCGTTCACCATCGGCTTCTCGTCGGCAGACGCCTCGGTCGCCGTCTGCTTGCCCAGACCGGTCTTGTAGATGCGGTAGATCGGCACCTGATGCTCCGTCACGAGATAGCGCACCACCGCATCCGCCATCGCCTGCGACTGTGGCACACCGGCCCGGCTGTACCCCTGAACTTCAACGATATAGCCCTTCTCAGACGCCAGCCGCGCCGTCAGCTCATCCAGCTCCGACTTGCCCTGCGGACCTAGCATAGTGCGCCCTGCGGCAAACTTCACGGACGTCGCCGCTACCGTCTGATACTGATCCAGGTTTGAGACCGTGCCATTCAGCGAGGTGACATGCCCGTTCGCCGTCACTGCCAAGGAGTTCGCCTGATCCGCGCGCCCGCTGGCATCGGCTGCACGGGCATCGGCGGCGTTGGCGGCGCTCATCGCCCGGCTTACGCCTGCCGTCGCGCGAGTATCCACATCGCGGATATCATTGGCATTCTTCGCCTGCAGTTCATCCAACTCATTCACGCGATCCTTCAGCGGATCGACCTGCCTGTGGACCCACTTCTTGCGGGCCAAGGGATTCATGTGGCCCCAAAATCCCTCCTTCGACTGCGTCTCCAGCGGCTTTCCGGTGGCGTAGGTCGCGTCCGAAGTAGAGGTACCGCTCTGTCCGCTCTGCGCTGCAGGCGGAGTCGTGTCTGAGGGAGTAGCCTGCGCAACTGCGCTGCCAAGGGTGCTTGCCGCAAAAAGTGCCGCAGTTCCAAAGATCTTATAGGTCTTCGCCATATTGAATGTTGTCCTCCAGCCATCGGATCAACCCTGAACCGGTCATCCCTCTGGCTCAAATCGGAACTTTGCCTCGTTCCGTACCAGCACACACAGCAGATGCAATACCAAACGCGAGTAATGCAGAAAACTCAATCGAATGAATCGTTTGTGGGATTGACGCTTAGTAAAGCCCTTGCGGGAATGAGAAAAAACTTCCCGCAGGCACGAAGGTTACTCCACACCTACAACCCGGACCTGCGGAAGCTGCTGGTTCCAGTTCGCCCCGATATTCTCAAAGATCAGGCGAAACTCACGCTCTTGCCCCGGCTTAATAGGGTCGGCGCGCACCGGTTCGGTGTCCACGTACGGCTCATGCGTCCGGATCAGCGTGACCGCAAGCGTCTCCACCTGCGGCGGCAACTGCTCGTCGTTGCCGAAGAGCACCTGCACCGTCGCGCCGGAGACCGTCTTACCCCCGGTGTTGCGGATGTGTCCATCGATATACGTCACCTTCACCGCGGAGAGCGCGGACGACTCGCTCATCTGCAGATCCGCGAAGACGAGGTTCGGCGCATAAGCGTCGAGCGGCTGGATCGCATTGGGCGCAGCCTTTGGCTTGTGATGACCGGCCAACAGCACGCCTCCCAGCGCCAGCAGTGCCGCCAGCCCGGCAAGCGCCCACGTCACCATCATAGAGCTGTCGCTCGGCTCCGGCGACCGCTTTGCAAACAGCCCTGACGGTGAAGAAAGTTCAGACCCGCGATCGCTCATGCATTCCTCCTACGCGCGATCTTATATGCGTCTCCGGCACAAAGCCGCATTTGTTGAATGCCGCGCACAAGAGACACAAAGGCTTGTCTCACGATCCAGGCTTGTCGATCCTGGAAGGTCCAAGATCCTGGAAGGTCACGATCCAGAGACGTAAATCCAGAATGTCAAATAATTGGTCAGACACCACGCATTCGAGGTATGCTGCTGTTTTTGTGCTTCATCAAACGACTTTTTAGCTTCATCAAGACGTGAGCGGCAGTTCTTCCCTGGCAGCATCAACCACCTCCCCGGACACACGGAACGGCCTCGATCTATGATTTCAAAGGCAATACTCAAGAAGAAGCTTTACAAGTTAACGACGCCGTCGCCCGCCGAGAGATCTCCCAGACGGGTCTCGGGGTCGATCGGGCTGTCCATCTTGG
>CAXTRZ010000231.1:0-1124 GCA_964246715.1 uncultured Acidobacteriaceae bacterium
CGTTCCGCCTGCACCCGACGCACCGAGCATCTACGACGCCTACGTGGGCTTCGCTGATATCAACGCCCCTGCCCTTGGCCTCAATCAACCCGGTTTCCACCTCCAGGTCGGCATGAATCCCCGCACCTGGTACACCGTTGGCTTTGACTACAGTGTTGCCAGTGGCTCTGAAGTCCTCACCCCGGAACTTCTCCCCTCAGCCCTCCAGGCTCAGGTCGCCGCCGCCCAGGCCGGTTATACCGCCGCCGGCCTCCTCCCCGCCAACTACCGACTCCGCGTTCCTACGGACGTCAACACCCAGACCTTCGCCTTTGGACCGCAGTACATCAACCGCCACTTCTCCAAACTGACCCTCTTCCTGCGCCCCTCGCTCGGTGCCCTCCGTGAGCGAGCCGTCCCCCGCCCCGCCACGGACCCCTTCCAGGGCGCCATCATCGCTCAACTCGTTCCCGCCGGCTTCAAGCGTGACTGGACCGCCTTTTACGGCGTCGGCGGCGGTGGCGACCTCGCCGTGACCAAACACTTCGGCGTACGCACCCAGCTCGACATCGTCCGCAACCACCCCTTCAACGACATCCTCGCCAACGGTCGTTGGACCTACCGCGTCGCCGTCGGTCCCAGCTTCCACTTTGGCCGTAACGAGTCCACCACTGACCGCGGCCACAAAATCTAGAAGAAATTGTCCTGCCGGACGGGCCGACCGCGCGTCGAGCGATCACTTCGTAATGTGTGACTGTGCTTCGCGTGGTGTTCCCGCTGATCGCAGGGAAGCCTTCGTGCCGAACAACGTTCGGATCGATCCGCTCGAAGTGCCACTGCAAGGTAGACGAGTCAGAAAGTGACCGACGCCCGCGTAGGGCGAACGTCCGGCAGGACAGTCTTTCCAGTCTTCACAGCAGCGGAGTCCGGCCCGTAGGAGTCTCCGCCGCATGCATCACCAGCGCGAAGAAGTGGATCAGCCTCCACTCGTCCCACAGCCCCGGCTTCGCCCCCTCGAAGTCCAGATGGCTGATCACCGGGCTCACCAGCATCGCCTGCAGCGTAACGCTCGGTAGCTCGCTTGCCATCCACAGCGTCTCTGCGGACGGAATGATGTTGTCCGCCTGCCCATGCAGCAGATACAC
>CAXTRZ010000231.1:1134-4571 GCA_964246715.1 uncultured Acidobacteriaceae bacterium
ATCGTCTTCAGGTGCCCCCTCGGCGAAAGCCCGTTCAACTCGTCCGCATGCTTGGCCGCCGCCCGCGCAATCAGCCCCCGCGTCTTGGCTGAAGCCGCATCCATCAGGTCGTCCGCTTCCGTCTTCTGCCGCTCGTTCAGCTTCGCCTCCGCCGCCGTCTCAGCCGTCTTGTCCTCATACAAATGCGCTCGCAGCACCGCCCGGATCACGGCAATATCCTGCCGCGGCACAAAGTCCTCGACGTACTCGTACTCCAGCACCAGCGGCCCATACTCATGCGCCGGCAGCAGCTCCGTCGTGCCGTTTGGCCGCTCGTCCTCATTCGTCCGGTAGTACTGCGCCACCCGGTTCATGCTGTCCTGCGATCCCACCGCGAACACAAACTTGAACTCCGGCTTGTACAACGGGTCAGCCGCCGCCAGCAGCGCCAAACCGCCGGAGAAGCTCAGCCCCATCACCCCCACCGGCCCACCCGTCTGCTTCGCACACCACTGCGTCGACGCCCCAATCGTCTTAATCGCCGTCGAGTCCACATGATAATCCTTGATATCCGGCAGCTCCGGCGTCAGCACCTTGATCCCGCAACTCGCCATCGCCGCCGCAAACGCCTCCAGCCGCGGCTCATCGATCCCCAGGTGATGCACCCCATGCAGCACAATCAGCGCCGGCGCGTTCGGCGTGTTCTTCGGCGTATACATCCGGGCCCGCACCATGCCGGACTCCGTCTCGAAGTTCTCTTCCTGCACCGCCACCGGCTCCGCCACAAACACTCTGACTACCCTTGGCACAGGCTGTCCGGACACCTGCTGCAGAATCGCCACCGCCTGCAGGTGCGCCCGCGCAAACGGCCACGCAGAAACCCCCAGCACCGCCAGCCCCGCAATCAGGAGCGAGTAAAACAGCAGCCGATGCTCTCGCACCCGCGCCCGCGTCTTCTCGACCGCTGCCCCGGCTCGCGACCGGCGCAGCCTGTCCGTAAACCGCGCAACATGAACACGCCGGGCCGGAAACCTGCGGGGAAGGGAAGGGCGTCGCATAGAGGTCCAGCAAGAATAAATCTTGCCACCCTTCAGATGCCTCCTTCCAACCCGAACGGAGAGTAAAGATGGAAAGAAGGATAAAGAACTTGGAACACAAAGACCCAAAGCATAAAAAGGGGAAGCGGCGAATCCTTTCGCCCCATCCCCTCTTATTCCGTTTTAACTTTACTTACGCCTTGCTTTGATCCTGGATGGCTAAATCTCCATAATCACCGGCATAATCAGCGGCCTTCTGCTCGTCGACTTCTGAATATACCGCTTCAGATCCCCGCGAATCTTCTCCTTGATCACCCCGTAGTCCTGCTTCTCCTCCGCGCTTGAGCTCGCTAGCGTCCGTTGCACAATCGCGCGAGCCTCCGCCACGACCTCCGCATCGTCCACCGCAAACCCGCGCATCACAATCTCCGGCAGACCTTCAGAGACCCCGGTCCGCTTGTCGATCGCAATGATCGCCAAGACAATCCCATCCTCGGACAGATGCTGCCGGTCCCGAATGACCACATCCTCAACCACATCAATCGAACCGCCCGAGTCGATGCACACCCGCCCCGTCGTCACCTTGCCGTTCTTCACAGCCGAGTCCGCCGTCAGCTCCAGAATCTCGCCATCCTCCATCAGGATCGCCTTCTTCGGAACCCCCGTCGCCTCCGCGAGCGCGACATGGTGCTTTAGGTGCCGGTAATCTCCATGCACCGGGATAAAGAACTTCGGCTGCACCAGGTTGATCATCAGCTTCAACTCTTCTTGGCTGCCGTGCCCGCTCACATGGATCATCCCGTTCGTGCCGTCGTCGAAGATCACATTCGCATCGCGCCGCTCCAAGTGGTCGATCACCCGGTAGATCGCCTTCTCGTTCCCCGGAATCACGCGGCTGCTCATCAGCACCGTATCCCCCGCGTCGATCTTCGCGAACTTGTGGTTATTCACCGCCGCCCGGCTGAGCGCGCTCATCGGCTCGCCCTGCGTTCCGCTGATCATCAACAGCAGCTTCTCCGCCGGAAAGTCCCGAATCTGCCCCGGATGAATCAGCAATCCCTGCGGCACCTTCAGGTAGCCTAGGTCCTGCGCAATCTCCGTCGCATTGTCCATCGACCGCCCAATCACCGCAACCTTCCGCCCATGCTTGGCCGCCAGCTCAAACGCCAGCGCAATCCGCGTAATCGATGACGAAAAGCAGCTAAAGAACAGCTTCTTCTTCGCGTGCCCAAAGATCTCATCCAGCCTTGGCCGCACCGCGCGTTCGCTCGGCGTCCAGCCCGGCCGGTCCACATTGGTTGAGTCCTGCAGCAGCGCCAGAACCCCGCCATTCTTGCCCAGATCCGCAAAGCTCTGCAGATCGAACGGCTTTCCATCCGGCGGAGAAAGGTCCACCTTGAAGTCACCCGTATGCAGCACCACCCCCACCGGCGTATGAATCGCCAACGCCACGCAATCCACCAGGCTGTGCGTCACATGGATCGGCTGAATCGTAAACGGTCCAAGCTGAAACTTCTTGCCCGGGATCATCTCAATCAGGTCTGCATCATCCAGCAGCCGATGCTCATCCAGCTTGCCTTCGGCCAACGCCAGCGTAAACTCCGTCCCGTACACCGGAACATTCAACTCGGAAAGGATCCAAGGCAGTCCGCCAATATGATCCTCATGCCCGTGCGTCAACAAAATCGCCCGTACTTTGCTGCGGTTCTCCGTCAGGTAGCTGATATCAGGAACCACAATATCCACACCCAGCAGCTCTTCTTCAGGAAACATCAACCCGGCATCGATGACAAGAATGTCATCCTGCCAGCGGATTGCCATGCAGTTCATACCGAACTCACCAAGGCCACCCAGCGGAATCATGCGTAATTTATCTTGTGCCATCAACCCCTGAGTTTATCAGCTATACGCCTCAAGGGTCGGATAGACCCACGCACATGCCGAGCAACGCTCGGACCCAAGCTGCCCAAATCACCCAGACCAGCCAAAAGTCACGAAGTGACCGCCGCGCGCAGCGGGCCCGTCCGGCAGGAGCACTTCGTGCGGTCTCTGCTTCGCACGATCCTCCCGTTGGACATCACGGCATCCTTGCCGGGCATCGCCCGGACCACTCGGAGCCCAAAACGGCACGAAGTGCTACCGCAGCAGATCCTCCAAAGCCAGCGATAACTCCGTCTTCCTATCCCGATACTTCACGATCACCGGCGTGCTGACGCTCAGCCCCCACTCCTTACCCTTGCCGCTCGTGATCGCTCGCGACCCCGGCACCACCACCGCCCCGCTCGGAATCACCAGCGGCATCTCCGCCGTCGCCCGGTGGATCTCCCCCGTCACCAGGTCATACACCGGCGTCCCCCGCCTCAACCCAGTCCCCCCCGCCACCACCCCCGACGCACCCCCCCACCTCCCCCCCTACAACCC
>CAXTRZ010000232.1:0-4564 GCA_964246715.1 uncultured Acidobacteriaceae bacterium
GGAGGGTCATTCAGGGAAAGCGTTAGGCCCCCCTGCAAATGTGTGCAAAGTATTCAAAGCAGATACTTTAGCCTTGGACCTTCGACTGAGTGGCTGAGACAGTACGTTGCCGGATGAGAACCTCTCGTCCGGCAGCGGACGTTTTTGGGATAGTGTTTTGTCAAGTCTCCCCATGATGAAATTAGTGACGGGGACTTGCAGAACGGCAGGGAATGAATGACGGAGAACCGGGCGACGGAGCCGCAGAGCTCCAGCGAGTCCTACAAGACGGCGAAGGCGTTCTTCAACAACGGGGAGTTCTTCCGGAGCTATGACCTGGCGGTGGAGGGCCAGGCGGCGTGGCCGAAGGAGAGCCGGTTCGCGCACCTAGCCGTGCTGAGCCTGGCGAACGCGGGAGCGGTGGACCTGGCGCTTGAGAAGTATGAGGCGTTTGGGCTGGTGGGAAGCGCGGATCAGGAGGCGCGATCGCTGCTGGGGCGTTTGAAAAAGGATCAGGGATTTGCGACGCGGGGAGAGGACCGTCTGCGCTTTCATGGGGAGGCGCGGGCGATCTATGAGGAGGCATATGCGGCGGCGTTGGCGGAGGGACGTCGCGAGGCCTACTACCCCGGGGTGAACGCGGCGGCGCTGGCGTTATGGACGGGCGATCGGAGCGCGGCGCGGCATCTGGCGCGCGCGGTGCTGGCGGAGGTGGAGCTGCTGCTGACAACGACGGACGGAAGCGACCGCTACTGGCTGCTGGCGACCTCGCTGGAAGCGAAGCTGCTGCTGGGCGAACTGGACGGGACGGAGACGCTTGCGGCAGCGGTCCTCGCCGATGGCGCAGGCCACTATGCCGAGGTAGCGACCACGGGGCGGCAGTTGCGGCGGATCGCGGAGGCGATGGAGCTTGACCCGGAGTTTCTGCGCGGGTTTACGCCACCGGCGGTGATGCACTACACCGGGCACATCATCGCGGCCAAGACGAAGCCGGGGCGGTTTCCGGCGCATGAGGAGGAGCGCGTCGCCGCGGAGATCAGGGCGCTGCTGGAGGCGAAGGGGGTGGGCGCGGGATATGGCTCGTTGGCGGCGGGCGCGGATATCCTGTTCGCGGAGGCGCTGCTGGCGCGCGGCGCGACGCTGAACGTGGTGTTGCCGTTTGCGATCGACGACTTTCTGGACCAATCCGTGCGCTCCGCGGGCGGAGACTGGGTGGAGCGGTTCCATGCGTGTCTGAAGGCGGCAAAGACGATCCGGTATGCGACCGAAGACAGCTACATGCAGCATGACAGCCTGTTCAACTACTGCAGCCAGTTGGGGATGGGGTTGGCGGTGCTGGCGGCGCGGCACATGCAGGCCCCGGTGCTGCAGGGGTCCGTGTGGGACGGCGAGGCGAGGAGCGGTGTGGCGGGCACAGCGCTCGACATGAAGGCGTGGCTGGATGCCGGGCTGCCGCAGTACACCATCCGTTGCGGCGACCGGCCGGCGGCGGACGACCTGACTCGCTTCAAACCGCCTCAGCACGCGCAGCCGGGAGGCAGCCGCGAGATCCGCGCGATGCTGTTTGCGGATGTGCATGGCTTCAGCAAGCTGAACGACCTCCAACTGCCGCCGTTCGCGGCGAAGATCATGGGGCCGCTGGCGGAGGTGACGGAGGGCTATCGCAGCGAGATTGCGTTTCTGAATACGTGGGGCGATGGGATCTTCGCGGTGCTGGCGGATGTGGGCACGGCGGCGGCGCTGGCGCTGAAGCTGCAGGAGGCGATGCACGCGATCGACCTGGCGGAGATTGGGCTGCCGGAGCATCTGCGGCTGCGGCTGGGCGGGCACCTGGGCCCGGCGTATGAATTGATGGACCCGATGCTGAAGCGGACCAACTTCTACGGCGCACATGTGAGCCGCGCGGCGCGGATTGAGCCGGTCACGCCCGTGGGCTGCGTGTACGTGACCGAGACGTTTGCGGCGGTGCTGGCGCTGCGTTGCGGCAACGAGTTCGCCTGCGACTACGTAGGCTACACCGACATGGCCAAGGGCTACGGACGTCTGCGGATGTTTCTGCTGCGACCGCTGAGCGGAAGCAGCAGCCCGGCGGTGCTGGGCGACATCGAGCGGACGCCGCTGGCGCTGGCAACGGACAATTAGAAGTGATAGGCGGCGCCGGCGTTGAAGCCGTATGGGGTCAGACCATGCGGGCCGAAGTTGGGCCAGAGCTGATACTCGAAATCAATAAGGCGCACGTTGACGTGCCGGCTGGCGCGAAAGTCGACGCCTCCGCCAAAGTCATAGATGAAGTAGTGCTGCGAGGAGGCGTATGCGTTGAAGCCTTTCTGGAAGTTGATGATGCCTTCGCCGACGAGCGCCTTAGCGTAGGGCTGGAAGGGTCCGCGCGTCACGTGGTACCGGGGTCCGCCAAGCAGGTGATTCTCCCCGATATCCTTCGGGGTCTCGATGCTGGCGTTGCGATAGATGCCCTCCAGGCCCAGGTGGCGGGTGAAGTCAAGGTCGCCGTAGATGGAGATGCCTTCTTCAAAGCCTTCTCCGTAGTCCAGGGTGTAGGCGGAGCCGGTGACGCCCACCTGAAGGGAGGCGCGCGCGCTTGCCGCATAGGTCGCCTGAGCGTTGAGGATCGGAACGAACACAAGACTGGCGAGACAGAGGAGAACCTTCAACATGACTGGACCCAACTTCCTTGAATTGCTGTCCCCCGGAGGGAACACTCGGTTTGAACGCTGTTTGGCGCCATAAGTTTTCTCATCGCGTGCCAAAGAGGAGCCGGGGTTAGGAAGTCGAGCAAGCGGTTCAGCGCAACCAGTCCCGTACTGACAGAACGGAGGCGTCAAGCTATTGCAATGATAGCCCTTACGGGATAACGCCTTTAGCCTTTGGACTGTTCGGATGCGATGCAGTCCCGAAAGGGTACGACTCTACTTTCCGATGCAGAAGGTAGAGAAGATGAGGCTGAGGATATCGTCCGTGCTTGTGACGCCGGTCAGGCGGTCGAGAGCCTCCAGGGCGGCGTAGAGATCGAGCAGGAGCAGCTCATGCGGGAGCGCGGAGCTTGCGGCGCGGCGGGCGGAGGCCAGGGCGTCGGCCGCGGCGGAGATGGCCTGCTGCTGGCGGAGATTGGTCAACAGCGGGGCCTCGGGCGGCGGCGCCTGGGTCAGCGTGGCCAGGATCGCCTGCTTGAGTGTCTCCAGACCGGAGCCGGTCAGGGCGCTGGTGCGGAGCACTTCGTGCGGTGTTCGGGTCGTTGCGGCGAGATCGGATTTGTTGAGCACGATCAGGTGCGGGCGGGCGGCGAAGGAGGCGAGTGTCGCGGCGTCCTCTGGCGTGAAGGGCTGGGTGGCGTCCAGCACGTGCAGAATCAGGTCTGCCTCCGCCATGGCGGCGCCGGTGCGGGCGATGCCGGCGCGTTCGGCCTCGCCCTCCGGGCCGGGGGGCGCGTCGCGGAGGCCGGCAGTGTCAACCAGGTGGACGGGGATGCCGTCGAGCGCGAGGGTCTCGGTGATGGGATCGCGCGTGGTGCCGGGTTGCGCGGTGACGATGGCGCGATCGCGCGCCAGCAGCCGGTTGAAGAGCGAGGACTTGCCCGCGTTGGGGCGGCCCACGATGGCCAGGGTGAACCCCTCGCGCACGATGCGGCCGTAGCGATACGTGGCGGCGAGCTCCTCAAGCGGGCCCAACACGGTGGAGATACGGCCGGCGATCTCCGCCTGCGGAAGCAGGTCGAGGTCGTCCTCGGCGAAGTCCACCCCGGCCTCCAGGGCGGCGATCAGCTCCACGAGCCGCTGCTTGAGCGGCGCGATGCTGCGGGAGAGCGAGCCGCCGAGCTGGGCGGCGGCGACGCGGGCCTGGTGGAGGGTGGAGGAGGCGATCAGGTCGTGGACGGCCTCCGCCTGGGTCAGGTCCAGCCGACCCGCGAGGAAGGCGCGCTGGGTGAACTCGCCCGGCTCCGCGAGACGCGCGCCGCGGGCGATGCAGGCGCGGACCAGCGTGTCCAGCAGCACGGGGGAGCCGTGGCAGGCAAGCTCGATGAGGTCCTCCGTCGTGTAGGAGTTGGGCGCGGCAAAGAACGTGACGACCGCCTCATCAAGCGCCGTCTGCCCGTCCGCCGGATCCAGGATCTCCGCAAAGCGCGCCCGGCCCGCCGCCAGCGGGTTGCGGAGGCGCAGCAGGGGTTCGGCGATGGCGCGGGCGTCCGGGCCGGAGAGACGCACGATGCCGATGCCGCCCCGGCCGGGGGGCGTGGAGATGGCGACGATGGTCTCGGCTAGGTACGGCGTGGACATGGCTCCCTCAAGGGTATTGCACAGGGCGGCCAAGGCTAGCATAGACCCATGCCGACGCACTTCTCTCCCAAGACGATGACCTTCCTGCGCGGCCTGAAGCGCAACAACGATCGTACCTGGTTCAACGACCGCAAGGAGATCTACGAGCAGGAGTTGAAGCTCCCCATGCTCGCCCTGATCGAGGAGATCAACCATGCTCTCGCGGAGTTCGCGCCCGAGCACGTTCGGCCTCCAGCCAAGACCATGATGCGCATCTACCGCGACATTCGCTTCAGCAAGGACAAGCGCCCGTACAA
>CAXTRZ010000233.1:0-3414 GCA_964246715.1 uncultured Acidobacteriaceae bacterium
GGGTGGGAAAGGGCGCGTCCAGGAAGACGACGGCGGTGCCGGGAGTCTGTTCAAGGAGGAGGCGGTTGGTGAGCTGCTCCGGAACGCCGCCGCCGAGGGCGATGACGGTGTTGGCGTGGCAGAGGGCGTTGGCGAGGGCGGAGGATTCCAGGCGGCGGAAGTGGGGCTCGCCGTGGAGGGCGAAGAGGTCAGAGATGGAGGCGCAGGCGCGGGACTCGAGATGGATGTCGAGGTCGAGGAACTCCCAGCCAAGGGCTTGCGCGAGAAGGCGTCCGACGGTGGTCTTGCCAGCGCCCATGAAGCCGGTGAGGACGATACGTTTGAGGCCGGAGGGGAGTTGCGGGGCAGCGAGCGTGGTTGCGGCGGCTCGAGCTTCGGTATTGCTTTCTATTTGGGCTTCGATCTTTTCGGCGGTCATTGCGTTCTCCGGGACGGGTTGAGGTTCGATCTGAGCTTGGGGGCAAAAGGAAAGCCGCGACCTTTGGGGTCGCGGCTCAGGGATGGGGTGAAATCTCTTGGGTGTTGCTAAGAGGTACACGCAGATCCGACCTGAGCCGCAGGAAGCCACCAATAGCCACGGTAGCTAAATCGCTGAGAGGTCGGGATGGAGCACGTGTTCATTTCTGGAGATGAGAGTACACCTGGGAGCCGCGGGTTGCAAGAAAGTTCTTTGTGCCGATGGTCTTAGAATGGATGGGCGAGGTGTCGGATGGGACTGCGGGATGATGCGTTCGAGGTGATGTGCCCGGATTGCGGGACGATGATGAAGGTGGATCCGGTGACGCGGAGCGTGATTGCGCATACGGCGGCGCCACGGAAGAAGATGTTTGAGGACTTTGGCGATGCGGCACGGGCGCTGAAGGAGGCGGATGCGCGGCGGGACTCGATCTTCGCGCAGAGCGTGGAGGCGCAGAAGAACAAGGACGATGTGCTGGCGAAGAAGTTCGCGGAGGCGGTGAAGAAGGCCAAGGAGAGTCCGCTGACGGAACGGCCGCTGCGGGAGTTTGATTTGGAGTGAGCGCTAGGCTGTTCTTTTTACGTCTTTCTTATGCTTGAGTGGCCTATGTTTGATAGCGGGGACGAATTGGCTTCCTCGGAGCGACTTGAGATGGCATTGGAGACGGCGGACTCGCAGCGCCTTTTTGAGGCTCCGAGTATCAAATGTCTGGTTCGGCCGGCGGTAGCTGGCGACATGGCTTTGGTGACGGGGATCTATCGACCGTTTGTGGAGACGAGTACAGCGACCTTTGAGCTGACGGCTCCGGATGAGGCGGAGATGGTGCGACGATGGCAGGCGGTGATCGACCGTGGACTGCCATACCTGATCGCGGAGCTGGACGGCTATGTGGTGGGGTATAGCTATGCGTCGCAGTTCCGGCCTCGTGAGGGGTACCGGTTCACGGTGGAGGATTCGATTTATGTGCGGGCCGATTGCACGGGGTACGGGGTGGGCAAGGCGCTGCTCAGCGAGCTGATTGCGGAGTGTAAGACGAGGGGATGTCACAGCATGGTGGCGTGCATCTGCGGGGTGAATGTGGCGTCGACGGCGCTGCATGAATCCCTGGGCTTCCGCATTGTGGGGCTGCTGCCGGAGGCGGGGCAGAAGTTCGGCGAGTGGCTGCGGCTTTGCATGATGCAGCGTCCGCTGGTGTGAGGCCGGATTCCGGGGCGGAGCGTGTGCTCTCATGGTGAGGCTTCGTGCATCGAATGGCGCGGAGGCATTGGCATGAGTGAGCAGCAGAGACCGGTTTGGTTGATTACGGGATGTTCCACAGGCTTCGGCAGGGAACTGGCGAAGCGGGTGCTGGAACTGGGATGGGTGGCGGTAATAACGGCACGGAAGCCGGAGCAGGTGGAGGACTTGATCCAGGGGTATGAGGACAGGGCTCTGGCGTTGGCGCTGGATGTCACGGACAAGCGTCAGGTCGCAGACGTGGTTCGGCAGGCGGAGGCTCGGTTTGGGCGCGTTGATGTGCTGGTGAACAACGCAGGGTATGGCTATTTGGCGGCGATCGAGGAGGGAGAGGACGAAGCCGTCCGTGCGATGTTCGAGACCAACTTCTTCGGGTTGGTGGAGATGACGAAGGCCGTGCTGCCGGGAATGAGGCAGCGCAAGAGCGGGCATATTGTGAACATCTCGTCGATTGGCGGGTTGGTGAGCTTTGGCGCGACGGGCTACTATCACGCGACGAAGTATGCGGTGGAGGGGCTCTCAGAGTCGCTGGCGATTGAGGTAAAGCCGCTGGGCATCAAGGTGCTGATCGTGGAACCGGGCCCGTTCCGGACGGATTGGTCTGGCCGCTCGCTGCAGGAGTCGCAGACGATGATTGCGGACTACGACCAGACGGCGGGGGAGCGAAGGCGGCAGAGCAAGAAGAACAGCGGCAAGCAGGTGGGCGATCCGGTACGGGGAGCCCAGGCGATTGTGGACGCGGTCCTGTCTGACAATCCGCCCTTGCACCTGGTGCTGGGCAAGCCGGCGCTGGAGCTTGGCTACAAGAAGCTGGAGGCGGTGAAGAAGGACTTCGATACGTGGCGCGAGACGACGCTGGGCGCGGACTTTCCTGAGTTTCAGGATAAGTAGGCGGAAGGGCAGAAGGAGGTTTGCTGCTGAAGGCGCCTCCTCCCAGGAGGCGAGATAGTGGTCTGGGGAAGTGGCTCAGGCTTGTGTTCTGTAGCAGGGCGAATATGAGGCGCTTAGGCTGCGACTTCGAAGGTGACGAGTTCCAAGGCCGGAGATGCGAAGTGCTGGCCTGTCTCTCGCATATGGGTCAGCCATAAGGCCATGGCGGTGCGAAGGTCGGCGAGAGCTTCTTCCTTGGTCGGGCCTGTGCCGATGACGAGGGATGGATTAAGGGTGTAGGCGCTCCAGGAAGCGTCTTCGCCTTGTTCGAGGACTGCGGTGAACTTTGCCATTAGCGTAAGCCTGCCTGTTTGAGAATAGCCTGTTTGAGTCCGGTGGGTACATCGTTTCCGAGGCTGTGGACTGGGACCGGGATGCTGCCGGGCTTTGGTGGGTGCTGATAGATGCGGTGACTTCCATTGGTTCTGACGAGGAACCAGCCGTCCGCTTCGAGCAGCTTGAGGATGTCACGATACTTCATCAATCACACTTGTGTGACATGCTAACTCAGGGTTGGCTCGCCGGAGAACGCATCGTTCCGGTCGAGACGGTAGACTGAGGTATGCCTCCTATTTTGAACGCCCAGGGAGTTTCCAAACGCTTTGGGGCTGTGCCGCTTTTTGATGAGATCAGCTTTACGGTGTCCGACGGAGATCGGATTGGATTGATTGGACCGAACGGCGCGGGCAAGTCCACGCTGCTGAAGGTGCTAGCTGGGGATGAAGATCCGGACGCGGGCGAGGTGGCGATGCGCAAGCGGGCGCGGATTGGAGATGTGCGGCAGGAGCGCA
>CAXTRZ010000233.1:3424-4538 GCA_964246715.1 uncultured Acidobacteriaceae bacterium
GCTGGAGAGGGGTGGACGGGTTGGGTTTCCGGACACGAACGCTGAGGCGGCCACGCTAAGCGGAGGCTGGCGCAAGCGGCTGGCGATTGCGGAGGCGATGGTGACGGGGCCGGATGTGCTGCTGCTGGATGAGCCGACAAATCATCTGGATCTGGCGGGGATCGCGTGGCTGGAAGAGACGCTGAGTCAGGCAAGCTTTGCGTGCGGGATGGTCAGCCATGACCGGTACTTCCTGGAGAATGTGGCGACGGAGATTGTGGAGCTGAACCGGGTGTATGAGGATGGGCTGCTAAGAGTCTCAGGAACGTATACGCAGTTTCTGGAGGGCAAGGAGCAGTATCTGGAGGCGCAGAGCAAGCTGCAGGATGCGCTGAAGAACCGGGTGAAGATTGAGACGGAGTGGCTGCGGCGTGGGCCGAAGGCTCGGACGACGAAGAGCAAGGCACGGATTGACAGCGCGAACGACCTGATCGGGCAGTTGAAGGAGGTCAATCAGCGGGTGCAGACTTCAAGCGCGGGGATCGATTTTTCCGCGACGGAGCGGCAGACGAAGCGGCTGGTGGAGTTCGATCATGTGTCTTGCGTGCTGGGCGAGGGAGCGACGGCGAAGACGATTGTCGAGGACCTGAGCTTTTTGATTACCAACGGCGTGCGTGTGGGATTGGTGGGGCCGAACGGAAGCGGGAAGACGACGTTGCTGCGGCTGCTGACCGAGGAGCTTCAGCCCACGAGCGGGGAGATCAAGAAGGCGGCATTTTTGAAGACGGTGTACTTTTCTCAGACGCGGGAGCTGGATGAGGCGGTGACGCTAAGGCGGGCGTTGGCGCCGGACTCGGACTCAGTGGTGTATCAGGGGCGGGTGGTGCATGTGGCTTCGTACGCGGATAAGTTTCTGTTTACGAGCGAGCAACTGAATCAGCCGGTGGAGCGGCTGAGCGGAGGCGAGCGGGCTCGGGTGCTGATTGCGAAGCTGATGCTGGAGCCGGCGGATCTGCTGCTGCTCGATGAGCCGACGAACGATCTGGATATTCAGACGCTAGAGATTTTAGAGGCGAGTCTGCTGGAGTACACGGGGGCGCTGGTGCTGGTGACACACGACCGGTTCATGCTGGAT
>CAXTRZ010000234.1:0-4528 GCA_964246715.1 uncultured Acidobacteriaceae bacterium
ACCTGATTCTTTTGCCGGTTATGCCCCTCCACCATCACCTCCACTACCTGCCCCAGGTGCCGCCCATAGCTCACCCGTTGTATCTCCCGCTGCCGGTCCAGCAGCGCCTGCAGCCGAGTCACCTTCACCTCCTCCGAGATCGAATCCGCCATACTCACCGCCGGCGTATTCGGCCGCGGCGAGTACTTGAACGCGAAGATCGCGTCATACCCCACCATATCCAGCAGCGACGCCGTCTCCTCCAGATCCGCCTCCGTCTCCCCCGGAAACCCGACAATGATGTCCGACGTCATCGAAATGTCTCGCTTGGCGCCCTTGATCCAGCTGATCCGTTCCAGATACCACTCCCGCGTATACTCCCGCGCCATCGCCGCCAGCACCCGCGTCGACCCCGACTGCACCGGCAGATGCACATGATCGCACAGCGTCTCCGTCGCGTCGATCGCCTCCACAATATCCCGCGTGAAGTCCCTTGGATGACTCGTCGTAAACCGCACCCGCCGTATCCCCGCAATTGTACCCACCGCATGAAGCAGCTCCGCAAAGCTCATCCGTCCGCTCGGGTCCTTGTACGAGTTCACATTCTGCCCCAGCAGTTGGATCTCCGTGTACCCGGCATCTGCCATCCGCCGAGCCTCCTCCATCACGCTCGCCGCCGTCCTGCTCCGTTCATTGCCGCGCGTATACGGCACCACACAGTACGCGCAAAACTTGTCGCACCCTTCAATAATCGTGATGTACCCGCGATGCTGGTTCGTTCGCGCCACAAAGGGCGTCTCGAACGTCTCCGTCGTCTTCTTATCGTCCAGTCCCGTAATCCGCTGATCCCCACGCTCTAAACGCTCCAGCATGGCTGGAAGGTTCCGATACGAAGCCGATCCCGCCACAATCGACACATACGGCGCCTTGTCGAAGATCTTCTCGCCTTCCTGCTGCGCCACGCACCCAATCACCGCGAACCGCTTGCCCTCACCCTGCAGCTTCTTGTATTCGTTTAGCCTGTGAAAGACCTTCTGCTCCGCCTTATCCCGGATCGAGCAGGTGTTGTACAGGATCAGCCCCGCCTCCGCCTCATCCTTCACCTGCGCGTAGCCCTGCTGCTCCAACGTCCCGACCACCTTTTCAGAGTCGTGCGCGTTCATCTGGCAGCCAAATGTCTCGATATAAAAAGTCTTACTCACCCTGTAAGTATATCGCCGCTGTAAGCGAGGATCTAATAGCAGTTTGAAAGGCGAGCGTTCGATCCGTCACAACCCGCGCTGGTGGAACGCGGCTCTGGGTCACTGAGGAAACACGCTCACCCTCTCCGTCGCCTGCATCCACATAGACACAGTCGCTCATAAAACTTGAGCCCTCGCCGCGGCGAGGGCTCTTTTCTACATTCCTGAAACCTTTAGACAACCTTGATGAAGATGATCACGAAGGTGAACAGAGCGAGTGACTCAATAAATGCCAGACCGATCAACAGGAAGAGGAAGATGCCGGGGCGTGCGCCCGGATTCCGCGCCAGCGCTTCAGTGGCTGAGGCGGTTGCACGTCCCTGGCCAAGTCCGCAAAGACCCGCGGCGATTGCCATGCCCAGACCGGCCGCAATTGAAACCCACCAGTGGCTGGTCTCAGCGGCTGCACCCTGCGCGAAGGCCGGCGTCGCGAGCATCATCGCGGCCAGCGTCATGAAGAAGAACTTACCCATCTGGAAGAACTTTGCCATTGCCTTACTCCAAGCCCCCGTCAGGATGTTCGCCACCAGTGGGTGGTTGATGCTCACCGTACTGGCACCCTCACGCTAGCGGCGAGTGTTGCGTTCCGGCTCAGAGGGGGCGCCCCGGAGTCGAAAATTCTGTCAAACTCAATCCACCCGTCCTCAGCGCAAAGCGCTTCCAGAACGGCTCAATGTTCGTGCGAGACAGCGAGCGACAGATAGATCATCGCCAGCACCATAAAAACGTACGCCTGCACCAGCGCCACGCCCAGGTGCAGGAACATGAACACCAGCGGGATGCCCACCGGAATAAGCGAGAAGAAGGCCAGCGTCACCAGGTCCCCGGCAAACATGTTCGCGTACAGACGAACCGTCAGCGAGATGACACGCGCAAAGTGCGAGATCAACTCAATCGGAAGGAGCAGCGTTGAAAGCCACCACACCGGCCCCAGAAACTGCTTGATGTATGCGCCCTTGTTCTCGCGGATGCCGTGGTACTGATAGTAAAGAAAGGTGCACAGCGCGAAACCCAGCGGCACCACCACGTTCGCCGTAGGCGACTCAAGCCCCGGCACCAAGCCCATTAGATTGCCCACAAGAATGAAGAGCGCAAGCACCGTCAGGTAGCTCACAAAGCGCTCGAAGCCGTGGCCGATGACGCTCTCGCCCTGCTCGGAGACAAACTCGTGGGTCATTTCAGCCAGATGCTGCACCGCGCCCGGTTTCTCCACGTTCAGCGAGATCCGGATCAGCAGGAAGTAGATCATCAGCGCGACAAAGACCAGCAGCTCCATGGCGAAGGCATTGGTGATCGGCGCCTTGGGAAACTCCGGATTCAGGTGCAACGCACGCAGGAACGCCGTGACCGCGGGGCCGAAGTGGACGTTCAGAAATCGTGTCAACAGAAGCTGAGCTGGCATAAAGTTCTTTTCAACAAAGTTTTTCGTCGTTGTCTTGCGCTAAACAGTCCACGCCTTGACCAACCGCAGACCTTCGACCGTCAGTGCAAACACACCCAGCCCAAGGCCCGCCGCAAGCGCATAAACGGAACCATTGAGATATCTAAGACTAACATAGAGCACGGCTACGGTCAGCCCGAGCCGGAGGAAGAAGCCGATAAGAATCCGGCCCATCGGACGCGCCCGAGCACCCGCATCCATGCGCTCCATTACCGCCACCATCAGACGCATCCACTCCCAGAGGCCAGACCCGGAGATGACCGCGCCAACCGCAAGCAAAGCCGCCGTCTGCCAATCAGCCTTCCACCACAAGATCGCCATCCCGACCAGCGCGATGACCATAAGCAGACGCAACGCACGGCGTATGGTGCCCTTGAAATCTTCGTCCGTCAGCCCGCCTAAAGCGTCGATGCCAGCCATTACTCGCCCCGGCTCAGATATTTGGAGGCAGTGCGGTAGATCTGGATGAATCCGCCTGCGGCGCCCAGGATAATCCCCGCGACGCCCACCCAATGCAAGTGAAGGTGCTTATCTACCAGGCTGCCCAAGAACCACCCCAAGACACATCCAATCGGCAGCGCAAGCGCCAACTGAATCATGGATTCAGCCTGCACCATCCCGCCTAGCGCACCGTTCTTCTTCTCGTCGGCCACGCTCTCCATTATCGCGCACAGGCTCTCGCCGCGATACTCTGGAGAGAACGCATCCAGAAGGAAATACACCTTGTTCGAGTCAGAGTTTGAAGCAAATCAGTTCGAGCTTCGCCGGGAGAAGCTGCGTCAGATCGGCGAGCTTGGCCAGGCGGAAGGTATACGCAGTGAGCTTGAGGCCACCTACCCCAACAGCTTTCCCCCCGCCGGCTGGCCGGCTGCGGTCTCCATTCCGGAGCTTCGCGCGCAGTACATCGAAACGGAGACCCCGGCCACCGCGGAGGAGTTGGTGGCCAACCGGGTGGAGGCGTCGATTGCGGGGCGGCTGATGCAGATCCGCGTACAGGGCAAGGCGGGATTCGCGCAGTTGCAGCAGGGGGGTAAGCGGCTGCAGATCTACGTCCGTAAGGATGAGGTGGGAGAGAACCAGTTCGCGCTGTACAGGCTGCTGGACCTGGGCGACCACATTGGCGTCAAAGGCTACCTCTTCGTCACGCGGACGGGCGAGACGACGCTGCATGTGACGGCGCTGCGGTTCCTGGCCAAGGCTCTGCTGGCGCTCCCGGACAAGTATCACGGGTTGGAGGATGTGGAGCTTCGATACCGGCAGCGGTACGTGGACCTCTTCATGAACACAGGGCAGTCTGCCAAGCAGGCTGAACATGGGCCTGCGCCGCAGATAGAAGAGGCGGGCGAGTCGCAGCCGCTGCATGAGGCTGCGCCGCCAAACGTGCGCGAAGTCTTCGTCAAGCGGGCGAAGATCCTGCGCGCGCTGCGAACGTTCTTCGACACGCGCGGCTACCTGGAGGTGGAGACGCCGATGATGCAGTCGATTGCGGGCGGCGCTGCGGCGCGGCCGTTTACGACGCACCACAACGCGCTCGATCTACCGCTCTTCCTGCGGATTGCGCCGGAGCTTTACCTGAAGCGGCTGGTGGTTGGCGGAATGGATCGCGTGTACGAGATCAACCGGAACTTCCGGAACGAGGGCGTGAGTACGCAGCACAACCCTGAGTTCACCATGCTCGAGTTCTACCAGGCTTATGCAAACTATCACGACCTGATGGACTTGACCGAGGAGCTGATCAAGTTCGTGGCGATGGAAGTGAATGGCACCTATGTCACGCGCTTCAATGGCGTGGACATTGATCTTGGTGTCTGGAAGAAGTATTCAATGCGTGTCGCCATCTCTAAGTTTTGGCGAGACACTTGGGCTC
>CAXTRZ010000235.1:0-3212 GCA_964246715.1 uncultured Acidobacteriaceae bacterium
GATCTTAGTGTCGCCCTCTATCTTTGTCACTCTTAGGAGTTTTGCGAATGCGTTTAAGAAACCTTGCGGTCTTCTGCCTCTCTGCCACTCTGACCATTGGATGCAGTGCCGCCTACGGACAGGGAATCATCACTGGATCGCTGGGCGGAACTATCACCGACGCCTCCGGCGCCGTTGTCCCTGGCGCATCCTTTACCGCGAAAAATGTGGAGACGGGTGTCTCGTTCACCGGCAAGACAAATGGTAAGGGTGAGCTGAACCTGGATGCAGTTCCTGTAGGAACCTATACTGTGGTCGTTCAGGGCCCAGGCTTTTCTCCGCTGACCATCAACGGCATCACGGTTCGCACCGGTGAGGTAGCCTCGCTGGGAAGCCAAGTCCTCTCCGTCAATGCGACCGAGCAGGTGACTGTCAATACCAGCCAGAACCTGCTGCAGACCGAGCAGGCGCAGATCACGACCACCATGGACTCTGAGCAGATTACCGATCTGCCCACCGGTGGCGGACTGGATCGCCTGGTGCTGCTGGTGCCGGGCGTAGTACGAACGCTGGGCAACAACTATGCCAACACAAATGGCACGGGACTATCCTCCAACGGCCTACGCGGACGTTCCAATAACTTTGAGATCGACGGCCAAACCAACAACGATAACTCCGTATCGGGTCCGCAGTTCTTCTTCCACAACGAAGACGCGCTGTCCGAGCTGCAGATTGTGACCAACAACTTCGGCGCACAGTACGGACGCAATGCCGGCGAAGTGATCAACTACATCACAAAGAGCGGCACCAACAGCATTCACGGCAGCGCGTTTGAAAACTACGTCGGCTCCTGGGGCAGCTCGCTGCTTCCCGGCCAGAAGAACACGCAGTTTGGCTTTTGCCTCCCAGGCCAGGTCTCCGGCGCGCCAACCGCGTTCGCGCCGAACGGCGTGAACTGCAATGCCGTCACGGTGCCCCGTGTGGTCGCAAATGAGTGGGGCGGAACGCTCGGCGCTCCCATCCTCAAGGACAAGCTCTTTGGCTTCGGCAGTACGCTATTCCGCAAGGTAACCAACGGTGCGTCGCCGAGCACCTCCTCCACCCTGACCCCGACGCCCCTTGGCCTGCAACAGCTTGCGGCTGCTTTCCCCAGCAATGGATTCGTGGCTGCTCTTACAACCAACGGTCCCTACTCAGTCACAACCGGCAATCCGGCGGTCTCCGGCAGCAAGGTCAACGTCCCGGTCTGCGCCATTGCAAGTACGGCTGCCTGCCCGGCGGGTTCGCCTACCGCGGAGTTTGCAACCATCACGCGCTTTCTTCCCAGCAGTTCCAGCGACCAGGAAGACATCGGGCGTTTGGACTGGCAGGCGACGTCCAAGGATCGCGTCTTCCTGCGCTACATGTATCAGAACTCGCCGACCCAGGTCTCGGGCGGAACGGTCTCTTCCGGCGCTTACTACAACACGACGGATATCATTCACTCCGTCGGCGCGGACATCACCCACACCTTCTCGCCGCACTGGCTGAACCAGTTACGCTACGGCTTCCAGCAGTCTACGTTGACCTTCGGCGCGGGTGGATATCCCAACTGCACGACAACGAGCCTTGCCTCCTGCCCGGCCAATATCGCCATCTCCAACACAACTTACTCTCCCACCAATGCCGGTCCTGGCGGCACCACCGCCACCCTGGCCTCAGTCGGCTTCGGTCAGGCAACGAATATCCCTCAGGGCCGTATCGTCAAAGTCACCCAGGTACAGGACAATGCGAACTGGTCGCTCGGCAAGCACGCCATCACCTTCGGCGGTGAGTTCGATTACCAGAACTCGCCCAACACCTTCCTGCCAAACACTAGTGGCGCCTTCAGCTTCCAGAACTTCAACTATGCACTTGCGGGCAACACCAGCCTGACGCTCGCGAACGGCTCCCCGAACATCCCGTTCAAGGAGCCGGACGTCGCAGCGTACTTCCAGGATGACTGGCGCGTAACACCTGCTCTGACCCTGAACCTCGGTCTGCGCTGGGAGTTCTTCAAGCAGGGCATCAACGTCCTCAACCAGCTCAGTACCGCGCGTCAGACCGGCTCCAACCCCATCTGGCTCACTTCGCTTCCGCTCAGCCTGACCACCTTCCCCTACATTCCCAACAACTATAAGAACTTTCAGCCGCGTGTCGGCTTCGCTTATAACCCCACCATGGTGAAGGGTATGGTCGTGCGCGGTGGCTTCGCCATCAACTTTGATCCCGCCTTCTACAACATCTTCCTCAACTCCTACACGGCCGCTCCAGTGGTCAACACCGGTGTCATCACCTGCGATGGAGTCACCATCAAGTGCCTTCCCACGGGTGGTGCGACCAACGCACAGGTTCACGCGCAGGATGACCAATACAATCCGACCGGCGTAAACCCGGGAACCAAGGTGCAGACCCTGGTCACTCCGCACTTCAGCAATCCTTATGTGGAAAACTACACGCTCGGCATCCAGCAGCAGGTTGGCCGCTTCGCCGTAGCTGAGGTCCGCTACACAGGTAACCATGCTGTCAAGCAGTTCCAGAGCTTCAACGGCAACCCCAACGTCGCCGCCGCACCGCCGGCTGCATCTGTGCCAGCTTCTCAGAATTACATGACGCTCGCCCAAGCCTTTCCAAATCAGTTCCCTGCAACCTCTTACTGCACCACCGCAGGGGCGGTCGGACTTGGCCGTGTCGATTGCAACCGGACGTACGTTACGACGCGCGGAAATACTTCGTATAGCATCTACAACGGCATCCAAATGCAATTGAGGACTCAGCAGTTCCACGGCCTGACCGGAACGGCCGCCTACACCTTCAGCCGAGCGATCGATAACTCGAGCGAGGTGTACAGCGGCGGATCCAGCGGCGGTAATACGTTGGCCATCGCGCAAAATCCCTTCAATATCAACAATCCGGAGCGTGGTGTCAGCGGCGACTCTTATCCCAACGTGACTGCGGTCTCACTGGTTTACCAGGCTCCGTGGTATCGCGAACAGAAGGGCATCATGGGTCGTCTTCTTTGAGTCTTGTCCTTCAACACGATCTACACCTTCAACAGCGGTCAGCCATACAGTGCGTATCAACCCAGCAAAATCACGGGTGGAGCTACCGCGAAAATCCCGACAGCCAATCAGGGGCAGGCTCTGTACAGCTTCGGCGACTACTACTACAACACCGGTGTGCTCGGTGCAGATAGCTCTCGTCCCATCCTCGTC